>JAHJDG010000053.1 GCA_018812265.1 bacterium
CAGTACGCGTTTCCCGGCGGAATGATGATCGGCACCGACTCGCACACGCCCAACGCGGGCGGACTGGGGATGTTCGCCTCGGGCGTGGGCGGAGCCGACGCGGTGGACGTGATGGCCGGTCTGCCGTGGGAAGTTCTGATGCCCAAGCGAATCGGCGTGCATCTCCATGGCAAGCTGAACGGCTGGACCGCACCGAAAGACGTGATCCTGAAATTGCTCGGGATTCTCACCGTCAAGGGCGGCACCAACGCGGTGATCGAGTACTTCGGGCCGGGAACCGAATCCATCTCGTGCACGGGCAAGGCGACGATCACCAACATGGGAGCCGAACTCGGGGCGACGACTTCGATATTTCCGTACGACTCGCGGATGGAAGCCTATCTGCGGGGAACTGAGCGAGCCGCCATTGCCGATCTGGCGAATGGGCACCGCGAGCTGATCGCTGCCGATCCCGATATTCTCAAAGACCCCGCAAAGTACTTTGACCAAGTTGTTGAAATAGATCTCAGTAAGCTCGAACCTCACGTGGTCGGCCCGCACAGTCCCGACGCGGCGCGACCGGTTTCCGAGTGGGGGAAGGCCGCTAAGGAGAATCAGTGGCCGCTGAATTTCACGAGTGCACTGATCGGATCCTGCACGAACTCATCTTATGAAGACATCGGCCGTTCGGCGGACGTGGCCGTGCAGGCGGCCAAACACAATCTCAAGGCGCGCACGAAATTGTGGGTCACGCCGGGCAGCGAGCAGATCTATCAGACGATTCAGCGCGACGGACAGATGGAAAAGCTCGAAAAAATCGGCGCGATCGTGCTGGCCAACGCCTGCGGGCCGTGCATCGGGCAGTGGAAACGCGATGACATCCAGGAAGGCGAGTCGAACTCGATCATCTCCTCCTACAACCGCAACTTTCCGGCCCGCAACGACGGAAATCCCCAGACGCTCTCGTTCATCACCAGTCCCGAGATCACGGTGGCCTACGCGCTGGCGGGGACGATGGACTACAATCCGCTTGCCGACGTCGTTCCGGGAACGAACGTGAAACTCGCTCCGCCACCTCCCGCGCCCGACATTCCGTCCAAAGGATTCGTGAAGGACGAGGAAGGTTTTCTCCCGCCTCCGGCTGATACGTCCAAAGTCGAAGTCTCGATCAAAGCGGACTCGAATCGTCTGCAGGCGCTGCGGGCTTTCGATGCATGGGACGGCAAGGACTACGTGGATTTGCCGCTGCTCCTAAAAGCGAAAGGCAAGTGCACGACCGATCACATCTCTCCGGCGGGCAAATGGCTGCGCTTCCGCGGACACCTCGACAACATCTCCGACAACATGTTCAGCGGAGCGGTGAATGCGTTCTCGGGCGAGGCGGGGAAAACCAAGAATCCGGTTTCAGGCGAAGCGGGCGTGGCCGTCTCGAAAGTGGCGCGCGATCTGAAAACCAAAGGCAAGCGATGGGTGGTGATCGGCGACGAGAACTACGGCGAAGGCTCCTCGCGCGAGCACGCCGCCATGTCGCCGCGTTTCCTCGGCGCAGCGGCGGTGATTACGCGGAGCTTCGCGAGAATCCACGAATCAAATCTGAAGAAGCAGGGAATCCTTCCTCTGACGTTCGCCGATCCCGCCGACTACGAGAAAGTGCAAGACGGCGATCTCGTCTCGCTCGTGAATCTGGCAAGTCTTGCGCCGGGCAAATCCGTAAAGATGATCCTCAAGCACGCCGACGGAACTTCGAATGAGGTTATGCTCAACCACTCTCTGAATCCTGAGCAGATCGCGTGGTTCAAAGCGGGTGGCGCGCTCAACCACATGCGGAAGAAGATGAGTTGAGTATTACCGTACGGATACAGGGTGGAGGGCGGACTTGATGGTCCGCCCTTTCCATTGTTGCGTTGCATCCTGCCACGCAACGGCACGATACCATGTGACGTGCAATACAAGCCTGTCCAACTTGACAAATTGTTTTATTTTGCTTATTATTGGCACACCGTTCTTAGCAGACAACCTTAGACAATTCAACAACCAGCTGATGGAGGGTGCAAGATGAAATCACTGTTGTCTGTTCTTCTCAGCATCTGTGCTGTCGGGCTGGCGCAGGCTCAAGGCATTGATGCATGTGCGTTTGCCGTGAGTCTGAGAGATGACGGTTGTACGGAGGATCACGACTGCATCAGCCCAAACGGGTGTTCCAGTAAAACCTTTTCGGTCCCGTGCACGCAGAACTACTACATCTACGCACAGGCGTATTGCTCCGGAGGGGTCAAATGCTGGTGGTGTCAGGCTTGCGTCAACATCTATGACGGCGACACTTTTGTGGCCAACTGTCATACCACGCACTGCGACGGCGAGGAATGTAGCTACAAATGTACGACTCCAGAACAGCTTTCGACCGGGATTACGTACACTCTGTACGTCTGCCTGATCCCGTGTGTCAATCACGACTGCGACGACTGTGACGAGAACTACTGCCATGCGGAAGGCTGCGTAGCCAGTTGGGATACGCCCTGTCCTTCGCCGTAGGCCTCTGGTGAGGATTGTTATATGCGGATGATTGTCCTCACATTCTTGCTTGTCACTTCGTGTATGGCGGAAGTGCTTCGGGTTCCCGGCGAGTTCGCGACGATCCAGGCGGCGTTGGATTCATTGACGGAGGGCGACACCGTTCTAGTGAGTGCGGGAACGTACGAGGAAACGCTAATTGCGCCGCCGCTGCCGTTCTTTCTGATGGGCGAGGCAATCGCCGATACGGGTTTCAGCCCTCAGACCGTGATTGACCCAACGCACCTGCCGGGCTCAGACTCGTTGTGCTGCCTCATTCTTCCGGCAGGATCGCAAGCGGTGATCGAGAACCTGAGGTTCCGCAACGGGCCGGCCATGTTTCCGCGGCAGGAGTTCGGCGGCGGTGTGGTGAACTACTCAGACGAAGTGACCATACGCCACTGCGTTTTTGACTCCACCCACATGGGACTCTGGAACGCATCTGAGGAATGGGGAGGGACCGTCACGCTTCAACACTGCCATTTCCTCAAGAATCCCGACGGCTGCGTTCTTGTCTCACGCTGCCATCTGAAGGCGAGTAATTGCTTGTTCAGCGGGCGGGGATTCAAGCTTGTGGCCTGCGGTGATTCATCGCATTTCTCCGGCTGTCACTTCCGCAACAACGATCGCGGTTATCTCCTCACGACATTTGGCCCGGCCATCGAGATCGAGAATTGCATTTTCGGACCGTATGGCCCCTGGGCATTCCCCGTGGTACATTCGGGTGGCCGGGGCACTCGTGTGCACCACAACCTCTTTACAGATTGCCAGATCGGCGCGTGCGTGCTGCGGATCCACAATCTTTGCGAAGGCGATACGACATTGGTTTACAACAATGAGTTCCGTAACAACCGCCTGGTCATGGGACAGGGGATCACGGGAATTTCCGTGTCATGCGACACGACTCTCCATCCCATGCCCTTCACCGCCTTTATTCACGACAACGTGTTTCAGGATTGCGAGAGTACATGGGGAACGAAGTGCGTGGGTCTCTTTGCGGGAGCCGAACTACGGGGAAATCGTTTCATCCGAATCGAGCCGCCAGAGTATCAAACGGTGAGCTGGTGGCGTGAGGTGGAACCCACGCTGCGCGACAACATTTTTCTCCAGACTCACTACGCGCTGGCGCGTGCAGACCAGTTCGTTTTCACGATGGCCGACGCCCGTTTCAACTACTGGGGTCATGCCACAGGGCCGTACCACCCCACCCTGAATCCCGATGGACTCGGGGATGCAGTGGGGGATTACGTGCTGTTCGAGCCGTGGTATCCGGACACAAGCTTTCTTCAGTCAGCGGAACCGCGTCGTGCGCTTCCCGAGCGTTTTTCCTTGACTGCCTATCCCAATCCGTTCAACTCGGTCGTGAAACTGCGATTCGAGGCCGCGGAAATCGGCGTTTACGAAATTGAGCTCTTCAATCTCCTGGGCCGAAACATGGGCAATCTGTGGAAGGGACCGGTCGGCGACGTCGTGGAAGTGAACTATCGCGCCGATGCGCTGCCTTCCGGCGTGTACTTCGCTCGCGTCCGCAACGTGATCTTCAATCGCCCCGTAGCGATGACCAAACTGATACTGACAAAATAGCTGCGCTTACACCTGTCTAAGATTCCAACAGAAATCCCCGACCGATTCGGTCGGGGATTCTTTTCGCGCGCGGTGTGCAGAGAAGCACCGGGCGTGGTTCAAGAAAAAAATGAAAATGACCCGAAATATCTTGATCTTGCGAAAAGGATCACGTACCTTTCTTCCATCTGAAGTCGGTAGCACTCGGAGCAAACGGCAAGAGGAGTACGGTGAAGAAGCAAGTCGTTATATTTTCTGTGATTGTTTGGCTGTTCGGATTCTGTTCGGCGGCTTCCGCGCAAGGACTGATTATCAATTACCTATGCACGGACATCCGTCAAGTACCTTCCGCTTGGATTGACAGCGCGAAGACCCTCTTTAAAATGACCTACGGCCATACCTCCCACGGCAGTCAGGTGGTCACCGGAATGGAAATTCTGATGAACCACGATAGCCTATTCGATTTTTTCAACGATCACTATCATTATCGCTTCGGCGGCAGCAATCCCCTCGCACCGGAGGGCGATCTTTCGCTCTGGGATTATATTCCCGGCGGCGATTTGGGCAATCCGGATCGCGTCACCTGGGCGGCGCGAACCCGAACCATGCTGACCAACAGCGACGGAGCTTATGCCGTCTATCCCCACTTTCGCAATCTGGTGATGTGGTCCTGGTGCGGGCAGGCGGGAACCGCCACCGCCGCCGATATTGACACCTATCTGACCCTGATGACCGATCTGGAGACGGACTTCCCGGACGTGACGTTCGTGTATATGACCGGGCACTTGGACGGCACCGGCGAAACCGGCAACCTCAACCAACGCAACGAGCAGATCCGCCAACACTGCATCACCAACAACAAGGTGTTGTTCGACTTCGCCGATATCGAGAGCTACGATCCTGACGGTAGCTACTTCCTCGACCGAGGCGCCAACGATAATTGTGCCTATGTCGGCGGCAACTGGGCGCAGGAATGGTGCGCCGCCCATCCCGGAGATCCGCTCTGCGAAACGTGCAGTTGCGCTCATTCGCAACCTCTCAACTGCAATCTTAAGGCACGCGCCTTCTGGTGGATGCTGGCAAAACTTGCCGGTTGGGAATCCAACGTCCCCCAAGAGGCAGTCATTCGGACCGACGGAACGAATCTAACGCTTCGCTGGAGTCCGGTGGTAGGCGCAACCTCTTATAAAGTCTATTCCTCGTCCGATCCGGCCGGAGACTTCATCGAAGACCTCAGCGGCAGTTACGGCGATCTGGAATGGACTACATCAGTATCCGACTCCTGCAAGTACTATTATGTTGCAGCGATCATCGAGTCCTATTCCCCCTGAACCGGCGTTTTCCGGGAAAGCATAAGCGAAGCGGCGTCACCGGTGGTGACGCCGCCGGTATTTTCGCTATTCCCATCGCAGCGCGTCTATCGGATCGAGGCGCGCGGCTTTGATGGCGGGCCACATCCCGAAACCGATGCCGACGACCGAACAGAAAATGATGGCCAGCACAACCGATCCGACGGGCACCGGCGCCGGATAGTTGAGCTGCGCGTTGACCATGATCGCCAGCATATATCCGACCACGATGCCGATCGCACCGCCCACTTCCGAGAGCATAACGGACTCGATCAGGAACTGCCGCAGGATGGATTTCTTGGTGCCGCCGAGAGCTTTCCGCAATCCGATTTCGCGAGTGCGCTCGGTCACGGAAACGAGCATGATGTTCATGATGCCGATGCC
>JAHJDG010000054.1 GCA_018812265.1 bacterium
CACCTGCACCTCCACGAAGTGATTGCCCGCCCCCAGCGTGCCGATCTGGTCGTACCCTCGCTCCCGTGCCCGCTCGGAAACCACACCGGGATCGGCTCCGACCATGCAGCCTTCATCTTCCACGTGCCGCCGGTCTTCTTCAGTGGTCAGCCCCCGCCGCACGGCCCAGCTCGCTCCCTCTACCAGCACCTGATCCAACTCTTTTTTGGATACCTTCAGTGCGCCATGCGAGCCTACCCCGGTAGGGATGCGGTCGAACAGCCCTTGGATCAGCTTCTGGACCTTGGGTTGAATATCCTTCAAGGTCAGTGAAGTACGCGAGAGGCTCACGCCGCAATTGATATCATAGCCTACGCCTCCCGGGGAGACAATCCCTTCATCCACATCGAAAGCCGCCACGCCGCCGATGGGAAAGCCGTAGCCCCAGTGCATGTCGGGCATGGCCAGACTGTTGCCGACGATTCCCGGCAAAGTGGCCACGTTAGCCACCTGCTGCGGAGACTGGTCCGTCTGCATCTTCTCGATCAAGGATTCACTCAGGAACATCAGTCCGTCCGTGCGCATATCGCCCCGCGAGCTGCGGGCGATGCGGTAGCGAAACGGGCCGATGGATTCATAGGGCAAACGGGTATCGCTCATCGTTCCCTCGTTTCAGAGGATAGTGGGAAGTGGTCTATAGGTCGCATACGAACTGAATGGTGGTTTTTTCCTCATCTTGCCGGATCGCGAAATCGTGATAGGTAACGGCCTTGACGTCGTGGCGGAAGACGTGGCGGGCCGGGTTCAGCGGTTCCCCAACCACCACAGCCTCCAACGAACGGCACCCCTTTTGCTTACAAAGCGTCAAATGTCGGACTCGCCAGGGCACCCAGTGGCAGCCGAAGATCAAGTATAGAATCTCATTGAGAAATGCAATCGTCCGCTGGTCGTCGCTATCCCCATTAATGAGGATATGTCGTTCTTCCGCCTCGCTTGGCTCTTCCGCTGTGACGGATTCCATCACCAATGCCGTGGAGGCGTTCGCGAGAGCCTCCAGATAGTCGCGACCACGGGCACGTATCATCAGGTCGCTGGAGTGATCTTCCACCGTGTAGGTGGGAGCGGGCTTGTCCGGCATGGATTTCCTCGACAAGTTCAGTATTTTGAGGTACTTTTTGGAGAATTCATCGTGCTCTAAGATATCCATTTTGCGCCAAGTTTAGCAAGTTCTGTGGCACTGCAAGCTCTTGAGAGCATTGTAGGATGGAATGACTGCTCGATCATAAATTCCACACAAAAGCGTTGACAAATGGGTCAGAATTTGCTATAATTCGTGCTGAAGTTTCCCAACAAACATCGGAGAAACGACCATGTCCAAGAACAAGACAATTTTGGTTGTGATTTTTCTTCTGGCACTGATTCCTTTGACGGCGAATGCCTCTATCACCCGCGTGATCGGATTCGGCGGCAGCGACGCGGTGTTCATTATCCGCGATGCCTTTACCCCGAGCGTCTGGCCACAGTTGGTAGTGGACTACCCGCGTCTCGCAGGCGCGGAGTTCGGTTCCTTTGTCTCGGGATATACCGCCGACTACGTCCCGATCTCCTCGTGGGGATTCACCAAAGCATATATAAACTATGACTTTGGACCCGGCAAGTCGGTGGTTCATTTCGGATTGGACAAAGGTGTCAATCCCAGGTACTCGCAAGGCCCACGGCGCCTTCTACTCACGGAAGGCGGGTACAACCGGTTGAGCTTCATCTATGGCCGCCCCCTCGGTGACATGAAGGTCGGTCTGGCCATCAACTACACCGGCAAGAGCAGCGAAAAGGACGTGGAAACCGCGATTGACACCGTCCACAGTATTAAGGATCAATTCGAGGCTTCGTACTCGACCTACGGCGCGCGTTTTGGCTTGACGGCGTTGGAGAACAAATTGGATCTCGCGCTCGGCGTGGAGTTCGTCAGTTTCAGTGACGACGGACTCCAGGGAGAGATCAGGTCCTTTGATACGACGCGGTCGAAGTCTACATGGGAAAACGACGGCTCGATGTCCTTGTCTTTCGTCGGCCGCTATTGGTGTCATGTGAACGACCAGTACTCGCTGATTCCGAACCTCCGGTACTCGATGATGAAAGATGCCGGCAAAGGCGACTGGAACAACGAGTATTTCGATGCACCGGTCTACAGCGGAAGCATGGAAACAGGTTCCATGGGCAATACCGTCACGGAGTTCGCGTTGGGTATGGGCAACAACTGGAAGCCCGTGGAGAATGTGCTGGCAGTCTTTGAGGTCGGTATTCTCTCGCAGACCAACAAGTATGAGGAATCCTACACCGAGAGGAATACATGGACGCATTCCGGCTTGGATACAACCATCAGGAGTGACACCTCATACAGCAAAGACTTCTCGAACTCGCTGTTCAACGTCTACTGGCGGCTTGGTTTCGAGACCAAGATCTTTGACTGGTTGAACGGCCGCTTCGGCGCGGAGCGCACCTGGAAGAGCCTCACCAAAGAGTGGACGGTCGATCAGTATAACCAGGTCGTCGAGGCGTCGGGTAAGCCGAAATACGGAACGGCGATCACCAACACCTACCTCGGGGCGACCGTTCACTGGAACCGCCTGTACATTGACCTGCTGGTTGAGCCGATGTTCATGAGAAACGGCCCGTATTTCATTTCCGGGCAGAGCACGGACATTTTCAGCCGCGTGTCACTCTTCTACAAGTTCAAAGAGTAACCGACAGCGGAAAACCATCTCCATCACGGCGGTTCGGGAAAGGGAGCCGCTGTGATTGCGTGTCTCGGGAAGCGCCACTCTTTCCCGTAGGTGGAGTTTTCCCGCATTCTGACGCGCTCGATGAGAACGAATTGCTCTCTGAGATAGAACCAACCAAACAAAGGAGAATCTCTCCATGAAACGCTTGCTGATTTTGATTTTGATTGCCGCGCTGGTACCCACCATCGCCCTCGGTGCGGGTCTGAAAATCGGACCCAAGATAGGAATCAACTTGGCCAACGCAACACTGGACCCCGAGGCAGAGGGACTGGATAAGAAAATGAGGCTCGGTATCATGGGCGGCGCATTTGGTGAGATAGCCTTGACCGAGAAGAATGACATGGCTATTAGGCTTGAGCTGCTCTATGTACAAAAAGGGTGGAAGTTCGATGGTTCCGAGTCAATAGAGGGATTTTCTGTTGACTATTCGGCAACCATCAAAGCAGACGAGTTCGTCGTGGCTCCGTTCTTCGTGTACTACTTCAAGACGGAGAAAGTCAAGCCTTTCCTCCAGATCGGACCGGAATTCGGTTTCAATATGACGAAGGAAATCACAGCCGAAGCTACCGCCATGGGTATGACCGTCGAGGAAACGACGGAGATCGAAGACTGGGCCAGCATGGACCTCAGTATCAACATTGGCGGCGGTGTGGCCATCCCGGTCGGCAAGGGTGAGATCATGGCTGATCTTCGCTACAGTCTGGGTCTGACCGACATGGACACCTATGAGCCTCAAGCGGGTGAGGAAGACAGTTCCGTCAAATTGAACGGAATCCAGATTCTCGTCGGCTACGCCTTCGCCTTGCCCACGAAGTAGGTCTTGTGACATTTAGTCACGCTCTTCATGGTCGAGTCTGAGTTCTTCCCTGCCGGACCGTACTTCACTTCTGGAGACGGCCGGAACCCGACCGGCCGGATCTCGCTGAAGTTCGATCCTGCACAAAAGGTCTTGGTCGTGCCGCTTGTCTACTGAAACCGTCAGCGGCAACGCAACTCGAAGCGGATCGGGTACTCCCCGATCCGCTTCTCCATCCCTATTCGCCTGCCTCGTTCCTTGCCGGGACGGGTCGCCGATCCTGCCGGAATCCCCATCTTATTTCACCAGCAGCACCTTCTGCGAAGCCGCAAAATCCCCCGCTTCCATGCGCACGAAGTAGAGTCCCGAGGGTAGCGCCCGCGCATCGAGCGTTGCCCGGTGTTGACCGGCGGGCAGTGCCTCATCGAGAATGATCCCCGCCAAACGGCCGGTCAGATCGTACAGCGTGAGTCGGACGGGACTGGTACGTCCCACCGAGAACGACAGCGTGGTCATGGCATTGAAAGGATTCGGATAAGCCCCGTGAAGGGCAAACGAACGAGCCGAAGATTCAGACGTGGCCGGCACGTCGAGTACGGTGACCAGGACCGGCAGACAATCCAGGCTGTCCGGGCAGGCGTTCAGTCGCAGTTCGAGGTAGCCGAAGTAGTCGTACACGGCATCATCCGTGGTGTCGGTGAGCACCATGACGTTGACCTCGAACGAGTCGGCGGCCGGGACGAAGCCGTGGGTTGGCTCGATCGTCAGCCATCCCGTCGGCGGATACAGCGACTCGGGAGCCGCCCAGAATTCGAGCGGCCCGCTGCCCGGATTGCGGATCAGGAACGGCTTGACCGTGAGTACGTGATTCTGAACTATAAAGTTGAGCGAGGTCTGGTGGCGCTGATAGCGGGGAATGCCCAGCGAGATTTCGACTTCGATGGTGGTGTCGGGGAGCAATTCCACGCCGCGAAGTGTGTCCGTGGACACGCACCGGCCAGACGCCACCAGATCGTACGTGCCCGGCTGCAATTCCAGCATGAAGCGGCCTTCGCCGTCGGTGACCGTTAAACGCGAGGAAGCCGGTGCCGCAACGCGGATACCCGCCAATGGCTGCTCCGTATCGAGATTGCGGACGGTCCCCGCGACGCCGTATCCCGGTGAAATCCGCAATAGATAACCCTGTTGCTGGGAACCTGCAGTGATGTAGCCGTAGGCAAGGAAGCCGCCCGCCGGCACGCTCACCAAACCCATAAACCGGCCCGGCCGAAGGGACGAATAGACGTATAAATCCCCTACCGATCCGTCGGGACGTACTACCATATACCACGGCGCAACGCTGGTCGGCGAACTGCCCGACCAGCCCGCGCAGGCAATACTTCCGTCATGGCGGAGAGCGATGCCCCGAATCTGCTCTTCCACTTGCCCGAAGTTGTAAGGATAGGCCCACACCGACCCGCCCGTTCCATTCGCCTTCGCGAGATAACCATCATTAGTGATTGCACTTCCGGTTCTCCCGCCGAGGCAAATCTCATCTTCCCTCAGAGCCATTCCATAGCAGATCTCCTGTCCGGCGGTACCGAAGGTGGTCGCGCTGAGCTGATTACCTTGCGAATCCGTTCGCAGGAGACAGAAGTCGTAGTCGCCGGCTCCCCACGTTGTGGTGTACGCACCCATGACCAGCGTGCCGCCCGGCCCTTGCAGGATTCGACCCCCGATGTCCGTACCAGCGCCTACGTAGGTGCGTGTCCACAGTGTGTCGCCATCCGGCTCACATAGGAGAAGCCATGCGTCGGAATTCGCCGGCTCTCCCTGGCCTAAACGATACCCGCAGACGGCAAAGTTCCCATTATCCAATACGACCGCATCATTCCCCTTGGCCAAGCCGTACCCGAAGTAGCTGCGATACCACAGGCTGTCCCCGTTCGCATTGATCCCAATCAGGACGATGTAGTTAATCTCGGTTCCTATCCCCCCGTATCCGACGAGCACCAGATCGCTACTCGGGAGTTCGATAACGGCGTTGGCTTGTTCATTCCATGTGATCTGCCCGAACTCGCGGGTCCACAGAACCTGACCGCTATCTGAGACATGGGCAATGAACATGTTCTGATTGGCGGCCTCCGGATTGTTGACGCCCACAACCACGAATCCGTCGCCGGCTAATGCCGCTCCGCCGTTGATCTTGGGTCCGGGAGTACCGTACGCGATTCGGCAAGACCAGAGCGTATCCGGTTGGGCGAAGACAACGGCGGGCAGGAGGAGGAGTAGACTGAGGATCGGGGAAAACGCGCGCATGGTGAGTACCTCTTGTTCTTCCCGAATATACGACCTTTGGGCGCAGAGTTCAAGAGAAACCGCTCGCCTTGCACAAGCTCCCAAGATAAAGGCACTTGGATGGAGTAGAAGAAGCGCCCCGACCTTTGGCCGGGGCGCTTCACAGGGTAGCAGATAGATTCGCTACTTGAGAAGAATCATCTTCTTCATGTCGGTGA
>JAHJDG010000055.1 GCA_018812265.1 bacterium
ACATCAGAGGGGAATGCGTGATTTCTCCCGGTGGTGACTCTCCAGAGTCACCCCTCCACCACCTTGCTGACCGGACGGGGGCCTCTGGAGAGACCCCACGGGGATACAAATTCCCGTCTGTTGTTTTTGAGATGAGTTCTAATTATTGAACGAATAGTGCCGCTTCAAGAAAGGTATGTGCGCGGCGGCAGGCGTCTTTTTTTTCGCCTGCCCACTTAGAGACGCTTTAGCCGGGCACGCGAAAAACGGAAGACGCGTGCCTCAGCAATGAGCCATCCAACCTTAATGGAAACGGCACTAGCGCATGTTGAATGATGTTAATCGCGTTCAGGCCTGGTTCTCGGAAATATACGGAGACATAGCCTTAGGTTTCCGTCTTGTTGCGGTGCTTGACCAGGTTGAATCGGCATTTCAATCAATCGTTGTGGTGGACACCTTGCCCTATGGCAAGATACTGGCAATAGATGGTTGCGTGATGACTTCCGAGAGGGATGAGTTCGTTTACCACGAGATGTTGGTACATCCCGCACTGGTTGCGCATTCAAATCCCGAGTCGGTGTGCATCATCGGAGGAGGAGACGGGGGAACGGCTCGAGAAGTCTTGAAACATCCCGACGTCAAATCGGTGGTGGTGGCGGAACTCGATGCGGAAGTGGTGAGAGTGTGCACAGAGCATTTTCCGGCTCTCGCCGGTTCGTTTTCGAATCCCACGGTGAACCTTGTGATCGGTGACGGATTCGAATTTCTTAAGAACAAGCAGAGCGCTTTCGATGCGATACTTTCCGATTCCATAGATCCGGCGGGCCCCGGCGAGATACTGTTTTCCGGAGAGTTTTTTAAGCTCGTCAAGCACGCTCTCCGGTCAGGGGGGGTGTTCGTAACGCAGTCTGGTCCATTCTGGAATCAACTGGACACATTGCGAACGTGTTGGCTGCACCTGTCGGAGCATTTTCGGTTTGTCCGTTGTTATAGTGCTTCGATCCCAACCTATCCGACGGGGACCTGGTGCTTCTTGTTGGCGTCCGACACGGTGGATCCGATGGCCGAAGTGGATCCGGTTCGAAGAAAAAACATCGCGGCTCGTTGTCGTTACTATACGGAGTTCCACCAGCAGGCAGCCTTTGTGATGCCCGCCTTTGTCAAGGAAGCTTTGTCAGCGGCCTCGAGTTCACCCTGACATTCGGATGATTGCCAATGTTCGCAGGCGGGTACGGGTGGCCAAGCTGCGCCGACGGGCTTTTATCTATCGGGTTCTTGGCTGGATTTTTCATCGGATCGGGATCGGGCTGACGTCGAGAAGGACACCGTTGGTCATCTTGGCTCTGGCGGTTGTGTCCTTCGCATGCAATGAAGTGGTTTCGGGGATTGTCCCCCTGGAGACAACGCTATACGTGGCTGCCGCCGCAGTTGTCTTAGTATTGGTGCAATTCTTTCGGCGACCATCTCATGTGGTGACCACTGATCCCATCGAACCGGACACCACGACTCACAGATGTTACTTCGTCAGTTTGTCAACTTTTCCGGATCGGGTTACGGCGATCTACTGGCAGTCTTTGTTATGGCCAAGTGAGACCATCCCGATTCTCAAGGGAGAAAGGAACTGGACGTCCAAGAACAAGTACTGTGAGGTATCCATTAGGGATTGTCGCGGACGAATGGTAGCCTTCTTTGAGATCTGGGCCTTTTCGAACCATTTCATGAATTTACTGAAAACCGGCGAACGTGAGATCATGGATGTGCAGCGGAAAGATGTGCTTGACTATACTGAAATGCAGGATTCGCCCGATCTTTATATTGCCCTCCTCCTCACGCGCTGTGGAGTGTACAAGCAACGGATGAAGGAGGAGGAATGGGCACATGTGTTGGGTGCCACCATCTGGGGAATGGCAGAATACATATGTCTATTTCACGGAAGAAACCTTCCGAAGACGCTCTATGCGGTTCCCTATAGTCGGTCAGTTGAGAAACTCCTGGGTCGGCACTTCCAGCGGAGTCCATTCTATAAGCATCCTCGCACCTATCGTTCAGATCCCGGAGTCACGGTTGGATCGCCCCAGCTATATGAAAGAAAGTTTTTTTCGTGTGAAGAGGTCAGATCCTTTGCCCGTGAGATCGCACCTTCCTTCCACGCGGCTGATGTCTCGCTGGAAATCGCTTTGCCCCGTGGATCCTGACAATGCCGAAACGCAAGGAGGCGAGCCATCGCGCCGTTTGGGCGGAGACGTCAGTCTTGTCGGGGCGAAAGGGCGAGACATGAAGACGGTTTTGGCTGAGTGCGATCGGAGTACCACGGTCAATTATTGCGGCTGGTGACGAAAGCCTTGATCCTTCAGAAAGCTCGGCCTTTTCTCGCTGCCAATTCAAATCCCGAAAGCGCGGAGCTGGTTTTATTCGGCTGGCCGTTTGACGGTACTTGTTCGTTTCGAGCGGGAACTCGCTTCGGTCCGGGGGCAATTCGTGAGGCGTCCGAGGTTCTTGAATCCTATTGTCCGGTGGCCAGACGAGATTTGGAAGACGTACGGTTTGCGGATGTGGGGGATCTTCCGGTCCCGCCGGGGGATCTCCAGACCTCACTGGATATGGCATATCGTATGGCGACTGCCATTCGTTCCGCTGGGCAAATTCCTGCAGTATTGGGGGGAGAACACACGCTGTCGTTGCCGCTGATCCGGGCGGCGCATGAGGCCGATCCGAATCTGGCAGTGATACATTTTGACGCGCATTTCGACTTGAGAAATCAGTACTTAGGTGTCGAAACCTGCCACGCAACCGTCCTCCGGCGGGTCAGCGATTTCATCCAGCCGTCACATATTTTGCATATCGGTCAACGGTCAGGAATCAAGGAAGAGTTTGACCGATCTGAACTTCTCGGCAATTACTGCCCCGCTTCTGCCAAACCCGAGGATATTTGCCAATGGGTTGGCGATCGGCCTATTTATGTGACTGTAGATTTGGATGTTCTCGATCCATCCGTACTTCCCGGAACAGGAACACCGGAACCCGGTGGCGTTTCCTTCGCAACGTTGCAGGGCTGGCTTCAGGGATTGTCCAGTTGCCGATGGCGGGGCTGGGATGTGGTTGAGCTCTCCCCGGACTATGATCGGACCCAAGTATCCTCAATCGTGGCGGCCAAGGTCACACGAACGATGATTTTTACCAGTACATCGCAAACCGCTTGAGCCGAGTAGGCGGTACGGGAATTTCACAGAAGTATCTATAAAACATATATATATGATAGTATGAGACGAATGCCGAGGCGAAGGATTGCTAAGGTCTATGACCTGCAATGGTTTCCGGCTTTCGATCGGCGGACTCGCGGGGGGCAGCCACGTTCAACTTTTTACTTGACAACATATTTAGAAAAGTGTATATTGGGGGAACTTTCACTGGTATAGAAGTTTCTTACACTTAGGTTCGCAAAGGTCACTGAAGTTTGGCCCCTTTGAGATCTCTAAGTTTCGTGCCTTCCTGCAGTTGGTCACAATGCCTGGGCGACCCTGCAGAGGGGGTTTGTGTCTTTTTCCGCGTGCCACAAAGGACGCACAGATAGGTAGAATATGACCGATCCTCACTGTTTTTCATTCGATCCCTTTCTGTCTCCCTTCTTTTCCACTCGCCTCGACCGACGGACCGCCCAGACTGGCGGCCCGGTGTCGCGTTCGATGACGATGTCCCTTCCCAAGTTTATAAGAACGAAGCATTTCCATATTGAGGAGAGCCACAAAATGAGGTCCACGACTCCTTTTGTGTGGATTGCCGCTGCTCTGGTTCTGCTCGCGGGTTTCTTCCCGAGCACGGATGCCTTCGCGCAATTCGCGTTCGATGGCACTACTGTCCAGTGCATCGACAATGGAGGCGCGCCCGACACCGTAGATGCGACCAATGATTCAATCTTGGTTCGATTGCGCTACGGAGGTGACGAACGTTTCATTGACGTCTTGGAGCTCACGCTCAAGCCGTCTTTGGGATCGGGCATTATTCCGTACACTCCCGACACGGTCATTTGCGTCACATCAGGCGGTACGTTCAACGGGTATCGCATGACGGTGGACTCGATCTATCCGAACATGGGTCTGGTTGGACCCCACCCGGATAGCGCGGTGATCGTTGGCTCAGTCCGTCTCCGTCTCATCAACATCTGCACCACGCCCGGGCAAGCGTTGTCGTTTGAAGCCGGCGCCCGAGGGGTGTGGAATACCGGTGGCTCCGACAAGTGCGGTGTGGCAACGGTAGTGGGCTACCTGCCGCAAAACTGCGTCGTGTGCACCGAAGGCTGCGTCCTGATCCAGTACCAGGAAATCTGTGGTTTCCGGGACGACGGGATCGTGGCCATTGACGACCGGATCTGGCTCGACTCTCTGGAAACCAGCAATCTGCTCAGTGCCGGAGTGGACACCGTCCGCTATTTCGCGGACTTCCGCCACATTACCGGAGACCCGGACGACAGCCTCTATCCTGCCGCCGGCTTGGTCAACGCGGCGCGGGATACGGCTACGGTGCTTGAGGTTAACCTCGAAAACGGTATTCTCCCGTGTGCCGACACCATCTGGATCGCCCGCATTCGCTACCACCAGACCGATCCCTTGCTCCATGACACCACGATGCGGGTGTTCGGCTGCGAACGAGCGGTGGATAATGTCCGACCGGAATTCAGTCTGGGCATGATTGACACCATCGCGGTCATCAACGGAAACTACATCGAAAACGACACGCTGGCCGGTTGTTGCGATACCCTTCGCATTTGGATGGCTACCGACAGCAACCAACTCGGTGGTGCTTGGCCGTTCTATGGTGCCGTCGAAGGTACAGAATACACCGAGGCCTGCGGAGGTCAACTCAGTCCCAACTTCGATGTCCTTTACATCGGTGTTTGGCTGGGAGATCTGGTATCTCCTTCCACGGATACTTCGCTGTATCCCCACAATAGCCTCGAGCGAGCTCTGCTCTGTCCGAACGACAGCCTGCTGTGGCTTAGCGCCCGCTGGGGGATTGGACCCGATCCGGGTAGCTTGAACGACCGAATCTACATTGACATTCCGTTCTGTCCCGAAGACTGGGGCTATGCCATTCAGGCATGCTATTTGGCTGACATTTGGCCGGATCGCATCTACGTGTGGGCCCTTGATGATGCCGGCAATCGAAGCAATCGGGGTTACGTGGATGACGAGACTTCATTCCTCACTGAAGGTCAGGATCTTTGCTTCGACGTTGTCCCGCCGCTCATGCCGCTCGGTCAAGACATCTATCATTGGGCCGGCTACTGCGTCAAGCGCTTCTCACCCTATGACAGCACGGCGTTCGCCCATTACCGGGATAATCTGAGCCCGGACTCCATCGTGTGGTACAAGGGTCGCGTGGACACCCTGTACACCGATATCTTTAACGACGTGTATTATATTGGTTTCGACGTCCGGAATATGCCCGAGGACACGGCTCCGCTGGTCCGCCTTGACTGGCTGCACCCGGAGGGGCCGCTGCCCATGGACCCGGATCTCGACACCCTTCGCTGGGGATGGCGAGCTGGGGAAGTTCCCACCGATTCGACCCGTACCGCCGAGTTCACCTGGTACGGCAATTTCGGTACCGACAGCATTGCCCCGATGTTGGATGATGTGTACTCCGCCATCTCCGATTTCTGGAAGTGCAATATGGGCGGTGGCCTGACGGTCGGCTTCACCTTCGCCCGTTGGATGGATGCGGCCGGATGTAACCGGATTCTTGGCAGCGACTATGACGGCCAGACCGACATTGACAATGACTACACCACCCGGAATCAGCTTCATGCCCTTCTGGATATGTGTAAACCGGGGACGGTCACTCCCGGTGACACCCTGAAGTGCACGAACCTCGTTCTCGGCTCCGGCCCGTCGTACGATTTACCCGGCCCGGCTCCGGTGGTGACCACCTATCTGTGGAATGGTCCGAACGGAGTGGGGGACAATCCAATTCTACGATTCCGTCCCCAGCGTAATTTCGCGCAGAATCCGTTCGATTTCTGTATGACCGAGGACACGTTCTTCTATCGTGTCCGGGTGGATACGGTGGACCTCATTGGCGCCATCATCAACTGGCCGGGAGTGAATGATTCGGTGCGTTGGTACAGCGGGGCGTCCCCTCTGAACGGTACCGGGAATCCCTACACTCTCTGGACACCGATTACCTTCAATGCGGGCGACATCAACGCCTCGGTGATCGAGTTCACCTGGGGTCACAAATTCGGCGGCGGCGGCACCCAGTACCTGCCGGATGGTCTCTACAAGCTCACCCTCGAGGTGAAGGATGACGCGGGGAACGTTCACATTGACCCGATCTATATCTGGCTGAATGGCGCCGGTCCGGTGGTGGACACCCTCCGCGTCGTCAATATGGATACGGTCTGTACCCTGCATTATTATACGGGATACACGCAGGATACGGTGGCCGTCTGGGTCCGTTCGGATACCACCGCCGACGCGATGATGATTGACTGGACGTGTGTGTTCAACGTTCCGGCGAGTCGCGATACGACGTGGGCGACGCTGATCGGCAACGACGGCGTGCACAAGACCTGGTTCGGCTATCTGATCATTGACTCGAGCATGGTCTCGCCGTTCGCGGCCGATAACAGCTACGAAGTCTCGCCGTGGGAGGCCGACTGCGAGAACTCGAACCTGAACCGCATCATCAACGTGCGGGCGTTCGATTTCAACGGCCTGGACACTCTCTATACCGAACCCGATCCCGCTCACCTGTGTGAACGGGCGATTATCGGGATTTCTCCGTGCGCCCGCCTGATCGGCATTGATCAGTATTTCCACTTTACCAATCCCGATCAAGCGCAGTCCCTGTATTTCGGTCACGGGGTTGAGGCCGATTCGGCTGAGGAATGGGGAGCAATCTCGCCCGGAAAGATAGACTCGATGGGCGGCGCGGGCACCTACAACGCGCTGACCAACTGGGCCAATGACCAGATTCAGGACAGCATCTTCCTCCGCCTGCTGATTGACTCGGCTTCGATCGGACCGGATACCGTTGATACGCTGGTTCTCCAGTTCGTCAACCCGACCATCTATCCGCCCGAAGCCGGCCCGCGGATTCGTGAGCTGCGAAAGGGATTGTTCGTTCCCACCAGCACCACGATGAGTCCGGACTATAATATCCTGAACACCATCTTCCACGGCTTCCTGGAATTGGATGACCTCGACCAGCGATTCGTCGAGTTCAAGTATTTCTGGAATGGCACCTGGTTCATCGGTGCGGGTGAAGACAGCATTATGCTGGTGCCGTATAATCAGCAGGATACGATTATCGTCCGGGCCTACATGATTGCCGGTGACAGCATCATCAGCATCGTGGGCAACGATACGACTTGGCTGACCTGCGACACCATCTTCATTGACTCACTCGACATAGACAACATCAATCCCGATTTCCGGGCAAGTACGTCCGGCAACAACTGGTCGGGATGGATTGAACCGGGACATCATCCGGTCACGGGTTCCACTCAGACCGTGCAAAACCTCGGCTACGGTTCCGATTGCGGTTTCCGTTTCGGGGATGAGGAACGCTTCCGCCTGCGCGTTAAGATGACGGAGTGGCTGCACCACAATGATGCGGCCTACCCGAATCAGCTGGGATCGCACAACACGACCGCCGGCTACTGGCCAACTCCCAACAATCAATACCGGGGAGCTTGGCAGATTTCGCCTATTGACCTGCGGACCGGCGATGTCTTTGCCTTCGGTCCAAGTCTGGGCGATAGCTGCGTGGTGTTCCTGGACAGCGTTCTGGTGGACACCATGAGCGTGGACTCCGTCTATTATACACTCTGCGGTCACTTCGACTTCCCAGACGCAGCCGCTGAAGCTTGGTTTATCGCCAATGGCCCGGTGGTGGACAGTGTGTGTCTGGTCATTCGTTCCGCCTGGGATCAGGCGGGGAATCCGGGACGCTACAACAACCCGGTGTTCAACGACGGTTTGCGCTGGGATAGCTCCGAAGACACCACTTTCTGCGTGAATCTTATTACCAGTGATCCGTGGGCGGCCGGTTGCCCGCTGGTTTGGGGCAGGCCGACGACGGTTCACGGCTGGACATCGCCGGACTCTCTGTTCGGTTGGATTGCCGCCGAAGAAGACAGCGTCATCGTATGGGCGACCATTATTGAGACCCCGGAAGTGGCCGTCTGCCCCGGTGGCACCTACGCCGATTCCGCGCAGGTAGTGGAAGGTAACTTCCAGCCCATCACCGACGATCCGAATCCGTGGGTGCTGCCCAACGAAGTCGGCGGGTGGTTCCTCTATCGCGATCCGATCACTCTGGACACGTTGGGATGGGCGCGCAAGTACAAGTGGTATCTCCGGGCGGACTCGTCCGATCTCGCGCAGATCCGCTGTGACGGCGACTATCTCAAGTTCTGGCTGCACCTGCTCACCTATGGCGGTGTGAACTCCGAAAAGGAGTTCGATGACTGTGTGCAGGTGGACGTCAATGAGCCGCTGTGGACGAGCTATTATCAGGTTTTCGATACCAACTACGTTTGGGTTACAGCCTGCATTCCGTCCGATCAGCCGTTCTGGCTCTACAAGACGCTCAGTGACGACCAGATTGACTGCATGACTGGTGACGGCGTCGGTGTGGATACAACAACCGGCAATATCCTGGCTGACCTCAGTTTCCTCTTGGGTAATGCTGTCATGGATAGTGTGCCGCCGGATAGCCTGTCGCTCGGCGGTAAGGGTTGCTGGTGGTACATTGATCCGGTTGCGGCCCAGTTCCAGTGTGTTGATAGTGCGCTGGCGTGGGTCAAATTCTATGCTTTGACCGACTCCGTCGGTCACTATGACCGCGAGCTGTTCGACATTGACTCGCTGTATCTGTGTGACGATTGCGAGCCGCCGGAACTCCGCGTGGCGGAAGCCTACTGCGATTGCGATAGTGCAACGTACTGGTATAACATGGGGCTCGTTGCGCAGCGGCCGCTACAGTACGTTCACGCCAATGGCCCGATCTCGCTTTACATCTTCGTCAGGGACGTGGACGGCGACTCGAGCTCCGGAATGAGCGCCAGTGTCGCCAACTATCAGGCGGACCTGAGTTCGATTGACGAGACACTTGGGTGGACCAACGCGCAGTTGGCTCACATTTGGCCCCTTATTCACACGTTTGGTGCGGCTGTTTGGTACGGGGATGGATGTAACAGTGGTACGCTGACTCTGAACCACTACTACGAGAATGGGGACACCATTTTCGTGGACTTCCGTCTGTGCGATGCGTGGGGTAACTGTGATACTACCTGGCATTGGCCGGTGGCGATCGTAGATACACTCCCGCCGATCGTCGACTACATCTATACCATCGGCGACGACTCGATTCGTGCCTACGTAACGCCGGGGGACGAACACGTCCACGTCTGGGCCGATCTGGTCGGCTATCCGCAGGACATGGTGAGTGCGCCCGAGCACGTGTGGGCCGACTTCTCCAACTTCTGGTGCGACTCCCTGCACAAGGCGTGGTATGACACGGTCTACGCTCACTATGTGGATTCCATTGGACCGGACCACTACCGTGCCTACTGGGGTTGGTATCCACCGGAATTCTGGACGGGCTATGACTTAGACAGTGCGTTCGTCATCACCCATCCGGTGTTCGACGATTCCCTATTGCCCGGTTGCGACACTCTGGCCACGGCGGATACGCTCTGCATGTGTGCCAATTTGGGTGCCGAAGGTTACTATGACTCGCTGTGGGTCTACGTGACCGATCCGGCCTGTAACATGGGCCAGCACTACAGCGTGTTCGAGCTCAGCGGCTGCGACTCGACCACTCCGGCGGTGGACTTTGTCGAGATCTGGGGGAACGGCTGCAGTCAGGGCTGGATTTCCTCGACACCGCTCGACAGCCACAAGGTGGAAATCTGGGCGTGGATGGATGCCAGCTTCGACAGCCTGGCCGATACGCTCCGCATTGACTCGATGCAGGCCAATCTGGCCGGACTCTCGCCGATGTACGCGATCACCGGCTGGACGGCCGGTCTCGGAGGCGGCGCTCCGGTCTATGGCTATGTGCCCGACTCGTCGCTTATCAACGGCGTGCTCGATACCGACGGCGCTCTGCTGCTTCCCACCTATTGGGACATTGAGTGGGATGGCGCACAAAATCGTCTGGTGGCCAAGTGGATTCTGCTCAAGGCCGATAATCTCGGTTGCCTGGATACGGTGGTCGTACCGGTCAAGGCGATGCGTCAAACCGGCCTCGGCGGCTCGCACGGCTACTATATTGACGTCGAGTACGGCTGGGCCCGGGTGGATACCACGCGTCCGGTCATCTATGATATGCGGGTGCACTCCGCCACCACCTCCATCAATGAGACCACTTGGGTTTCGCCCAACGTGCCGCTCTACGTGGATGTGTGGGCCTACGACACCAACTGCGACACCATTACCGATCATCTGGGCTTTGATCTGGTTCCCCCGTTTGGTCCGTTCATCGCCTTCTGTAATCCGGTGGGTGGATTCGACACGATCTGGGACTGGACACCTGATGCTCCGGACAGCATCTCGCCGGTCACGATTGTGAATGACACGGCCTGGGTGTTCTTGCGCTGGATCGGTACGCAGAAATACGACAGCATTTGCAACGCCATAGATCTGGACAACATTACCGGCTGCATCGAGGCCCATATTGAGGACTGCCTCTCGAATCCGGCCGTTCCCGTTCAGAAACAGGTTACGACCGACGACCGTCCGCCCGAGTATGTGTACTCGCGGCCGTGGGGTGACTTCACCCACGTAACCGGCTTCCCCGGCAATCCGGAACATACGGGCGTGGACAGCGTTCTCGTGCTGCAGAATTCCGTCTATGCTCTGGATTGGGACAGCGTGCTGGTCGTGAACGTGGTGGTGGATAACTTCCCCGGCGACACACTGATCAGTTGGAACGGCACCTTCATCAACTTCGCCGGTTTCCTGAATTCGCCGATCCAGTTCCCGGATGAGATTTTCTACAACGTTAACGGCAACCACCGCGACTCGCTGGTGTGGATCATCCCGCTCTATACCGTCGGCTTCAATACCGGCATCCTATCCGATCGCTACTGGTATCCGCTGGTCCTCGCCGACACGATGACCAACAACACCGGCGATCCGTGGGATGAGCAGCCGGATCCCTCTCCGACGACTTTGTTCTGTGATGATCTGGACAGCGCGATTACGTTCACCATCCAGAACTGGAATTCCCCGAATCCGGGTATGATCCTGCTCTGCGACTCGACTACCAGGACCCGTTCCGATACGGACTTCGTGGACATGTACAACATGGCCCTCTGGAACAACGAGTTCATATCGCCCGACACCGTGATGGAGAACCTCTACAAGATCTACTACGCGCCGGGACAGTGGCGCTGGTACTCGCACGAAGACGAAAACCAGACCCGGTTCTTCATCTTCGTGGAGGATTCGATTCTCCAGAATGACGACATTGACAACGACCATGACGGCTTCGTGGACGAAATCGGCGAAGGTGTGGACTTCTATACCGCCGATATGCGCCTCAACAACTGGGAAGGTCCGCAGGTTGGACATGTGGACTCCATGAATGTCGGCGGCGCGATGATCAACTACCTGTGGTTCGCCGACAACTTCGACCAGCAGCGCTATGACGTCTATCTGGCGATCAGCGATATCTACGGTCATCGTGATACGCTGACGAACTTGTGCGAGGACGATCCCTTCGCTCTCCAATTCTATGAGGACGAGACCTGCCCGATCGGCGATACGCTCAGCTTCTGGAAGAACGGCGAAGTGCGTCAGATCCGTTTCAACAACGATTTCCTGAATAGCTACTACCTGCCCGGTTTGTCGGCGGACGACAGCCTGTTCTTGTCCGCGGACTTCGACTCGATCAGCCTCATTGCCTACGACCCGGCCTTTGCGCTGTTCGGGAATCCGTTGGGATCGGGACCCGACCTCGATACCACGACCGTGGACAGCGTGAACTACAATAACGGTATGGCCTCGATGATCGAGTTGCTCGGTCCCGACGGCAATCCCGTTCTCGGCTTCGTGCAGAATTACTGGCCCGATACGACCATCTTCAGCAGCGGTCCGCTGACTCTGGTTGATCCGACGGACGTGGCGCTTTCGGCTCTGCCCGACGGCTGGTACACGATTCGTGCGACCATGCTCGACCGCGTCGGCAATAGCTGCGTGCGAACCTGGTCGTTCCGTCTCGACCGGACCTGTCCGAGGATTGATGAGGAACTCACGTTTGTCAGGCGTCCCGGATTGAATGCTCCCACCGTGGATCTGTTCACCTCGTGGGATTATGTCGAGATCGTGGCCAATGTGGCTGACTCGCTCGACGGCGTGGACAGCGTGTACTTCGAGTACTGCTACGACGCCAACCGCGACGGCAACCTCGACGCCTACCCGTACTGGCAGGTGGTCAACGTCCTGTCCGACGAGGGCGGCGCGTGGGATACCGAGTATCCGTTCATCGTCTACTGGAACATCCGCAACCTGCCGTGGTCCAGCGCCGACACTCTGGGTCTGCCGCCGGTCAATCCGGACACCTGCATGAATCGTTACTTCGTGCGGATCCGTGCCCTGGATACCTACGGTCACGAGTGCTCCTACTACTGGCCGGTGGACATTACCGACGACATCGCACCGTTGGCGTACATTCGCCATGTGGACTTCGACTTCACGCCGCAGGGCCACGTGGTTCAGTGTTATAATCCCAATGTGAATCTGGGTGATTCTCTGATCTGGGTCTCCGCCTACGACAGCGTGATGGGCGGCTATGATCCGCTGCCGGGTGATTCCTTCAGCGTGGTAGGACACTGGTTCGACCTGGCCAAAGGTGTTTTCCAGTATAAGGTGTTCGACGCTCCGAACGTTCTGACGGGCGATCCGTACACCGGTTGGACCAACATGAGAACGCCGAATCAGGATACGGCTACCTACCGCAACTGGTTCACGGAAGCCTTCCATATCGAATGGAATCTGATTCACCCGATTCTGCGGGAGCCGCTCCGCTCCGATCAGTACAACATCCGCTTCGTCGGCATTGACGTGTGCGGTAACTCCGACGCGCTGAACACGCCGGTCATCACGGTGCGGATGGAGTGCGACACCAGCGCTCCGATCGCGGTGATTTGCGTGCCCGACTACGGCACTCGCGTTACCAACTGGCGTTGTGACCCGGATGCCATCGCCATGGATACCGCCGGCGTCTTCATCAAGTCGGTCTCGGCGATCTGGAGCGACATTGACAGCGTGGCCTTCTTCTTCATTGACTCGCTGTCCGTCCCGGGTCTGCCCATCCACACCTTCATCGGTGGCGACGGCAATCCGTATGTAATGCCGGGCGCGACCGAGGCCTACACGCGGTGGAACACGAACAACCTGCTGAGTGGTTGGTACACGCTCTATGCGGTGGCCTACGACTCCAGCGGTCTGTTCGATACCGATCCGATCCTGCATCGTCTCTATGTGGACAACACGATGCCGACCGTCGAGCTTTGCTACCCCTCGGCTACCAGCCTGTGGGATGGCGACTACTTCACGTTGACCGCGTTTGCCAGCGATCCGGGCGGCGGCCGCATCTCCGCGGTCTGGTTCCAGTACCTCAATCGCTACGGCAACTGGGTGTATCTGCCCGACTCTGGCACGGACCCGGGTGCTTGGGGTATGTACGGTGCGGATGTTTACGCCGGTTCGAATCCGGACTATACCGCCAATTCGGCGGGCGCGTACACGATCCAGGTCCGGATTTCCGACTTCGATCAGAGTCCGTTGGATTCGATCCGCTTCCGCGCCATTGCCGTTGACCGAGTGGACGTCGGCAATTATAACTGGCAGGGCGACTACAATCGCGACTGCAACGTGGATCGCGACCTGACCTGCGGCGTCGAAGTGTGCTGCATGGCGGTCGAAATCCGCGATCAGATTCCGTTCGGAACGAATATGTGGGCCTACAATCACGGCAATTTCGCCGAGTGTTGTCTCCCGCACATTGACTCCAGCCCGTCCATCGAGCACTGCGACGTGTTCTCCACCTGCAACGACCAGAATCCGCTCGATACGCTGCTGCTGGTGGCGACCGTCCACGATTCCGTCAGGGACGGCTGGCTCATGCATTTCAAGTTCAGGCGCGCCTGGCCGACTGCCGACGCCACCGCTTGGGACTATGTGCCGAACAACACGACGATCAATCCGTGGATCCCCGCGTTGGGCCCGATCGTTCTATACCATACGTGGGACAGCGTGTACGTGATCTGGACCGACGTCCGGGCCTATATCGAGGCAGCCGACGCGGCGGCCGGTTTGACCTACAGCGTGTGGCAGTTTGCCGCGCAGGTCGAAGACCTTACCGGCAATATGGAGCCGGTGATGGATCAGAACATGCGCCAAGTGCGGTTTGCGTGTCTGCCCAATGCTCCCATCACCGCCGCCAGCTACGTCCGGAATCCCGATCGGGAACGCGTCGAAGAGCCGATCATTTGGAACGACTTCGTTTCCGCCGACACCATCGAGGTGCTGTACAACCGCACGACCGGACCCGGTCAGCATGATCCCGAGGCGCTGGTGCTGCTTTACACCGACGCCAGCTCGATCATGAATTGCCGCAATCAGGTGATTCAGCCGTTCAACATTCAACTCTGGCAGCTGGCCAAGTGGGATACCACTTGGGAGCAGCTCGATCACGACACCGTGGTGCATGGAGATACGCTGTACGCGTTCGTAGACTCCCTCATGCGGATTGACAGCATTATGGCTCGCGTTTGCCCGAACTACGTCGTCGAGCCGTATGGCTACTTCGGTCTGACTCCGAACAAGATTATGGGCGGGGCCTACGGCTTTGACCAGTATCCGCCCGATGACGGCAGCCGCTATGTGGTCGGTCTGTATCTGGACAATCTGAACTTCCCGCCCGGTATCTACAACCTCGCCATGGTGGTCCGCACCAACGAAGTGGAGTTCGGTTGCGATACGACCTCCTACTGTCACAGCTGCGATACGATGTACTTCTACGAGGGTGACAGCAATCTCGACGGCGAATTGAATACGGACGACAGCACGCGCATTGACATCGTCATTCGGGTGGTGAACGTCAACGAGCCGCAGATCACCTTCTGTTATCCCGAGTATGGCGCCACCTGCGTCCACGGAACGGTTCCGATGAGCGCCTCGCTGGTGGACAATCCTGAATTCACGGGCGTGGTGGACACGGTGTGGTTCCAGTATTACGACGGGATGCAGTGGCTGCCGATCGTGGATCCGGTTACCGGCCGTTCCTACGACACCGATCCAACCACCGCCACCGTGCGCATGGAGTTCAACGAGAACGAAGTGCCCGGCATGGCCGGCTGGTACTATGACCGTTCCGGCCAGAACACCGATCTCTCGATGTTCGCGTGGTACGCCGAACGCGATCTGTTCCCGGACGTCTGGGTGTGGGTCATGGGTCGCGGCTACTACGAGATGACGCGTGGCGTGACCGGTTTGTGGACGGCGGATATCCCCTATCCGTACAACGTGGGCCAATGCACGAGCTATGCGTTCGTCATTGACGCCAACGATAACAACGTCTTCGAAGGTCCGGCGCTGGATCGCTGGATCGCCGATCCGCGTGACGCCTGTATGCACGGAACGCTGAACGTTCAGCCATACGACTGGGTGCCGGTCTCCGAAGTCTGCGCGTGCGACTACTTCATCAACTTCCCGAGCCGCGACTTCGAGAACACCAGCTACAACTTCCGCACGGTGGTCGGCTGGCACGATGCCATAGCCTACCATGTGATCGAAAATCCGTCCCTCGGCGATTCGATCCACGTCTTCTTCGTGGACAACGAGCCGGCCGAGGCGACGCACGACATCGAGTTCGACGTTACCCGTCTGGCGGGCGGCATGCTCAGCCCGAGCGACGATATCTGCAACCCGGCCGATACGGTTCGCTTTGTGACCGATATCCAGCCCTTGGGTACGCACGGTCTCGTGGTTGAGGACATCTGCATGGTCATCTATCAGGTCAGTCTGACGTCGGATCCGTTCGACAATGACGCCTGGGTGAACGTGGATACCGTGCTGTCCGATGACGACATGGGCTGGACCGAAGCCTGGCCGTCCTTCTGGGTGGCGATTAATCCGCTGGCCGACAACGTGGACAACGACGGTGACGGCCTGGTGGACGAAACCTATGATGTGATGGTCGGCGACTCGGTTGGCGAAGAGAACGTCAAGTTCTGGACGCGTTCGGTTGTTCGCGACTACTGTGGCAACACCTACTATAGTGCAGCCGAGAGCATCTGGGTGGACGTCAGCGCCCCGCAGGCCCGCATCACGCAGGTCGGCGACGTGGCTCCGCCCGACAATCAGGTTGTGATTGTCCCGGCTGACCGCAAGCTCATGATCATTGCAACCGATATGAGCTATGCCGATCCCGGTATTCTGGGCGTCTTCCAGTATCGCCGTCTGGGCGTTCTCCCGGCGGATCCCAGCCGGCTGTGGAGAAATATCGAGGCCTTTGATTCCCTCTCGAACGATACGATTCGCCACATCGGCAACACCTACACCGCGATCTGGGATCTGAATCTGCATCAGTGGCGGGATAGCCTGGCCGGCTACTGGGACGGATCCTCGCAGTTCCTCGAATCTGTGAACAACATCTTAAATTTAAATAGAAATTCTCCAGTAAAAATTGATGCCCCTCTTATCGATATGTCTAAAGCAGATATAGTAAGGGAGGGCATTAAATATAAGGTGGATTTTAGTAAGACCTGGACTTGTTATGAAGGAGGGAA
>JAHJDG010000056.1 GCA_018812265.1 bacterium
CAATTAATGATTCAGTACACCTCGTCACCGAGGAGGATCTTCGCGAAATATACGGACCTGGTGATCCGGTTGATTTCGTGACAGTCGGTCATCTGGCTAGCGCAGAGTCGATTCCGGCGCTTGTCAATATCAACAAGCTTGTCACTCGTCACTCTGCGGTCGTGGGAACGACCGGAGCGGGCAAATCGACGACTGTTGCCGGCCTGCTGGCTTCGCTTACGAATCCGATCCGATATCCATCCGCCCGCATTGTCGTCTTGGACATTCACGGCGAGTACGCAAAAGCGTTGGCCGATCGCTCCGTGGTGTTCCGAGTAGCCCCTGATATCGGGAAGGGTGAAAAGCCACTGCGCATACCGTTCTGGGCACTGAGCTTTGATGAATTCATCAATCTGTCCTTCGGAAAGCTAAGTGAGCAGCCGTTGGCGGCTGTTGCTGATGCCATCGTAGCACTAAAGCGCGAATCCTTAGGCAATATGGCGCGTGAGGGGGTCACGGCAGAAAGGCTTACCGCGGACTCACCCGTGCCGTTTTGCATCCACAAGCTCTGGTTAGACTTCTATCAACGGGAGCACCGTACTGTTATCCCAAAGCCCGGCGCAGCGGCCGACGATGTAGAATCAGCATACGTGCTTGGGCCGGACGGAAATCCCGCCCAACTCGGCGACGCCATGTCAGTGACACCTCCGCAGTATCGCACGGTCAAGACGACAGGACCGGCGAGCGAACGTGTACAATGGGGACCGGACCCACTCGGTATGCGTCAGCAACTGGCGGTCCTTGGTTCAAAGCTCCGCGATCCCCAACTCGCATTCCTTTTCAATCCCGGAGAATGGAGACCTGAACTCGGCGGAACCGTTGCAAAAGATCTCGACGCCTTGCTCGCTAACTGGGTAGGAAGTCCATCGCCGATCACCATTTTGGATTTGTCTGGCATCCCTTCCGCGGTACTGAATGATCTTATCGGAGCCCTACTCCGCATTCTCTACGATGCCCTCTTTTGGGCAAGAAATCTGCCCGAAGGGGGTCGTGAACGCCCATTGATGCTCGTACTTGAAGAAGCTCATACCTATTTGGGCAAGGAACATAGCGGCGCGGCTGCCACCGCAGTCCGGCGTATTGCAAAAGAAGGACGCAAATATGGAGTGGGCGTCATGATCGTAAGTCAACGCCCATCGGAGATTGACCCCACAATCCTCTCGCAGTGCGGAACAATTTTTGCCATGCGGCTTGCCAATGATATCGATCGCGGACAAGTTGCAGGAGCGGCGTCAGACAACCTCAAGGGTCTGTTCGATATGCTTCCGATACTCCGCACTGGTGAGGCCATCATCGTAGGTGAGGCCGTAAGTCTACCGATCAGAACTCTCATTGACCCGCCGGACAAAAACCGACGGCCGGATAGCGGCGACCCTCGCATTGTCGTGCGGGGTGACCCTAACAAAGACGGTTATGAGGGCGAAGGCGGATGGGCCGTCCCCAGGCACACTGAAGACTATTTAATCGTCATGAGGCAATGGCGAAAGCAGAGCCCACATTATGAACACAAGAAAATTGACCCCAGCGACGGAGGATCAACACCCAAATCAGGAGCGACATCATGAACTGGATAGCCACACCCGAGTCATCCAACATTGCCGGATTTGAATACAACAAAACAACGCAGGTTCTAACCGTCGAGTTCAAGAACGGCGGACGCTACAATTATTATGATGTACCCGAGGTCGTGTTCGATAGAATGAAAGCAGCATCTTCAAAGGGTCAGTTTCTTGCCCAAAACATCAAGAACACTTATCGGTACGCTCGCGTATAGTGCCCCGCGGCCTGAACCGGGTAGAACACTGATAAAAAGAGGAACTTTATGCCACGATTGACTGAACAGGAACAACAGGATATTATTCGCTTTATTGAGGCGGACGGGCCGTTGCCGGAGAAGTACCGTTTTCTGCTGTTTGGGCAAGACATAGAAATAAATTGAGGTATTACGGTGAATCAGGATTGGTTTGAAATGGGGGATATTCGCCGCCGAAAGCTGAAAAGCTCTGTGTGGATACCGTTGAGAGCCGTCCAAAATATTCAAAAGAATGGATACTACGGCTACTTAGGCTATAAGAAGGAATTCTTTGGCACTGGCACTGTGGCTGTTCCCCTCGACCAAAAGGATGCTGCCTCCAAGCTTGTCTGGATGGATATCGGGATAAGTCATAATCACTCCGGGTTTTATGATAATGGTAAATACATCCCTGCAGATGTCTACGAAGACTATGATAGCAAATTTCTAGGGGTGCATCTCGTGCTGGATCAGCATTTGAATAGTGCAGAACCAGCCGAATGGCACCTCCATCAGGATTTTGTGATCACACTGAAACTGAAAAGAGAAAAGGACGTGTGGAA
>JAHJDG010000057.1 GCA_018812265.1 bacterium
CGAATGGTCTCATCGGGATACCGTGGGAAGAAGTGCAAACGCGGATCCTCGTAGCGGCCGAGCACGTCGCGCACTTCTTCGGTATCGGAAGCCACGATGATTTCATCGAACAGGCTCGACTGGATGCATTCATCGAGTGACCACTCGAGCAGCGTTCGCCCGCAGAGGTTCGCTTTCCAGATGTCGGGCATGAAATCGTAGTTGCGGCGACAGAGAATGCAGGCAAGGAAGGGCCGCGAGGCTCCGATTTCGGCCTCCAACGTCAATCGCTTGATGCGGCGGCGGGCGTTGAAGATGCGGAAGCTCGACTCGGTGAGATTCTTCCCATGACGACGATAATAGAACAGCGGGAGGTTGACGTTGGCGCAACGGCTATGGCGGCACATCTTCACCCATAGATCGAGTCCGTCCTGTGCGTCAACGTCGGTGCGGTAGCCGCCCAATTGTCTCAGGATCTCGGTTCTCACCAGCGTGCAGGCTCCGTTGGCGGGAACATCGAGCATGTAATTGGATTCCTGCAGCCGTTCGCGCCGTTCCACGGAAAGAAAACCGCCCCGTTCGTCCACCAGATAATAGTCGGGAAAAACCAGAGCCACATCCAAATTGCGGTCGAGGAAGTGACCGAGAACAAGCAGGATGTTCTCATCAAGGTAATCGTCGCCGTCGAGACGGATCATGTAGCGGCCCCGCGCTTCGCGGAGCGCAAGATTGGCGACGCCGATGAGACCGATCCCGTCGGTTTTGTAAGAACGGATGCGACGATCCCCCAAATAGAGCTGAACGATCTGCGCCGTATGATCGGTCGAGCCGTCGTCAATGAGCAGCAGCTCCCAATCGGCGACCGTTTGACGAAGAACGCTCTCGACGGCTTGCTCAAGGTACTGGCCGTAGTTGCGGCAGGGAATGTAAACGGTGAAACGAGGTTCTTGCATTGGCGACGTTAGAGGATTTGCCTCAGTTCGTTTCGGATTCGGCACAGATCGCGAAGTTCTTCAGGCGACATGCTGCAGATGTGATCGGGGCCGTACGTATTCCTATCGAGCGTGAAATGCTTCTCGATGATGCGCGCGCCGCGGGCCATCGCCGCCACTGAAGCGTTGATGCCGACGGTGTGGTCGCTGAAACCGGCGAAGCGCGTGAAGTCCACCCCACTCAGATGAACGTCGCTCAAGGGCGTCGGATACTTGGATACGCAATAAAGGAAATCCACTCGCGCATCGGTAGCGATCGCCGGGAAGCGCGGCTCGTTCCACTGGCCGAGCGAAACGATGAGCGGCTTGGCGGTCGCCGTCAGGGCTTGCAGGAGCTTCTCATTGCGGATCGAGCAGGAGGCCACCTTGTATCGCTTCACCTTGAGCTCTTCGAGCCACCCGACACGGACAGGATCGAAAACCGAGGCCATGAACTCGATGCCGACTCGCCGGCACTCGGCGGCCAATTCGACGACTTGCCGCTCCGTCAGCTCGGTCTTGAGATTGTACTCGTACCACGGATTTCCATTTTTGGAGAACAGTGCGCGCGCATCGAAAATCTGAAACTTGGCGACGTCGGCTCCGGCTTCCTTGGCCGCGCAGATGAGATCTCTCGCGAGGCACATGTCTCCGTTGTGATTTTGCCCGATTTCGGCGATGATTTCGATCAAACGAAGACTCCTTCGGTGCGCTCGATCCAGCGATTGAGCTGGAGGCAGCAGAAAATCGTATGACCGGTGAGACGGCGGTGATCGGCCAGCATCGAGCGCGCATGTTGTTCGGCATCGGATCGAATGAGTCCCAAACGGGACAGCGGCGACGAGGGTGCGAAGGTCTCGCGCACAAGATCGGACCAGCGACCTTTCAGCCAGTGATCTATGGGGACGTTGAATCCGTGTTTCGGCCGGTTCGTCACCGCGGGCGGGAGAATGTCGCGGAACGCCTGACGGAGAGTCCATTTCAAGGTTCCATCGCGAACCATCTGCGGATAGCGGAGCGCGTCGGCAAACGAGAGCAGCGCGGGAGCGGCGAACGGCACTCGCCCTTCCACGCCGAAAGCCATCGTCATGCGATCCACTTTTTGCAGCATCTCATTCGGGAAATAGAAGAGACGATCCTGACGGATCGTGTCTTCCGCTGACCACGGAGAGCCGTTTTGAAACTCGTGGAAGTGGCGCAGGGAGTTCTTCGCCTCGGTAGCGATCTCCGGCGAGAAAAGCGCGGCCTTGTCCCGCTCGGAGGCATAATAGTGCCAAGCCCAGGCGCGGACGGCGGGCGGATAAGTTCGCAGCGCATTCAAGACGCGCGGCCGAGGCAGACCGACGTACTGCATGGAAATAATCTCGCCATACGAAACAGTCGGCGCGGGCATCTGCCCATTGACCTGATTGAGATACTCGTACCAGGAATAGCCGCCAAAGATTTCGTCGGCGCCGTCGCCGGACAGCAGCACCTTCACTCCGTGTTCGCGGGCAGCCTGCGCTACGGATAGAATGCCCAGGCCCGACGACACGGCAAACGGTTGACCGGCGTGCTCGGTGAAACGATCGAGATTTCGGCGAAAGTCGTCGGCGGTGACGCGGACGGTGTGATGCCGTGTTCCCAGCGCGCGCGCGTATGCCTCGCTGAAGGGAGATTCATCGGCCCGCCCGTGATAGGGGTCGGCCACGTCTTCGAAGCCGATCGTAAACGTGGAAAGGTCGGTTCGATCACGGGCGGCAAGAGTCGTCACCAGGGAGCTATCGAGCCCACTCGATAAAAAGCAACCGATGGGAACGTCGGAGAGTAAACGACTTCGCACGGCTTCCTGCACGAGGCGGCGAGTTTCGTCAGTCGCTTCTTCATCGCTGTAGTCATGCTGAGTGGACACGAAGCGATTGACATAAGACTGCAAACGAACGCCCGTTTCATCGGCGATCAACAGATGACCGGGCGGAAGCGCAAACACATTCTCATAGACGGTGGCCGGTTCGGGGATCCAGAGAAACGTGGGGAAATCCCAGAGGGCTTGCCGATTCAGCTTCTTCGCGACAGCCGGGAAATTAACGAGGCTGCCGATCTCCGAGGCAAACGCCAGTTCACCGGCGTGATTGTGGGAGTAGTAGAGAGGCTTTTCGCCGGGAATGTCGCGGGCGAGGATCAAGCGGCGGCGCTGGACGTCCCATAGCGCGGCGGCGAACATGCCGTCGAGCCGCTCGAAGAGACGCTCACCTTCGAATTCGTAGAGATGGCAGATGACTTCGCCGTCGGAGTGGGTGCGGAACAAGATGCCGCGCTTTTCCAGCTCGCGGCGCAAGACCGGGGAATTGTAGATCTCGCCGTTGTAGAGCAGAGCGACGGTTTTATCGCGATTGTAGAGCGGTTGATCGCCACCGGCCACGTCGTTGATGCTGAGCCGGCGCATTCCGGCGTGGTAGAATCCGTCATGATAGAAACCTGCCGCATCCGGTCCTCGATGGCGGACGGCTTCCACCATATCCTCGAGGACTTCGGGTGGGTATGTATTCGTGGAGAGGTATCCGGCGATTCCGCACATGGCTACTATGGTACCTATGTGGCTCGCGATCACTTCGATCCGAGCCAGCCAACTACCTGATCTGACACAAGATGAGGTTGAATCCCAGTAACTTGGGAAGGGTCTAACGCTATGGCAGCAAATGACGGGCCACCATAGCATTCGTTAGTGCAGCTTGTTCCGAAGAGGCAAGTTGCAGCCGCTATCGAAGCCAGTTATGTTGCCTATGGCTGATAAGTCTATTGATTACAAAAACTAATACTATCGTCCGCTCGATTCTTCGGCGAGTGAAAACCTTGCTCTGGAGGGTATTGCCTGGGCAATCTCGTACGAATATTCAAAGGGCGGCAGATATTTCCACAGAGCCGTTCACAAGAAGGAATAGAGGATACTTACATTCAATGTATTCAATGTTCTACGTATTTGAGCTTGATATAGCTGGGATGTCATCGCCCGGGCATGTACTTTGCTACAACATGTTAGTGTTTTAGAGAAGTCTCGATCGCATCAAATTTCATGATACAACTCGGCACCCCCCCCCAGCAGATTGGCCCGGACGGATCCGCATCCTACGACGAGGCCGTTCGTCTCTGCCGAATCAATCGCTTCGAAGAGGCAGCGCGAAAGCTAGACGGAGTGCTGGCTGAAGAGCCGGATCACGCGCCGGCTCGTGAACTACTCGACGAACTGCGTCGAGCCGGCATCGGAGTATCCTCAGCTCCCAAGAAAGAGAATCTCGAAGCGAGCACACATCCATCTCGCGCCCCGGCTTTCGGTCCGACGACGCTGGCGCGAATTGCGACGTCACCGGAGTCTTGGAGAGAGATTCTCGATTTCCACTCTGATCTGGCTAGCGACGCCTACGTGAACCGGATGGATTGCTACTATCGGAAATGTCGCGAGAGGTTCGGCGATCACTGGTATTACTTCGACATCACCAACGTTCTGTACGCCGCGTCGAAAACGCTGCGGCCGCGCAATTATCTCGAAATCGGAGTTCGGCGGGGACGCAGCGTCTGTACGGTGGCTCGCGGTTGTCCCTCGGTAAACATCGTCGGATTCGACCTGTGGGTTCCGGACTACGCGGGAATGGAGAATCCGGGACCGGACTTCGTGAAAAGCGAACTTGCTCGCCACGCTCACGTCGGAACGCTTGAGCTCATCACGGGCAACAGTCATGATGCGGTTCCCGAGTATTTTCGGCGGCATCCCCAACAAACGTTCGACCTGATCACGGTGGACGGCGATCACTCGGAGGCGGGCGCGCTCGACGACCTCCTGAATGTGATTCCGCGATTGTCTACGGGCGGAGTGCTGGTGTTCGACGACATCGCTCACCCCGAACATCCGTATCTGCTCAACGTTTGGCGAGATGCCGTGAAGGGGCGAACGGAGCTACGCACTTTCGAATACACGGAGACGGGATATGGAGTGGCGTTTGCGATTCTTCAGGAGAAGTAGAAGCTGATAAGAATCTCCAACATTTCGCCCCGCGCGGGCGCTCGCGTTCTTATCACGGGATCGTCCGGGTTTCTCGGCGGTTGGGCTATGCGCTGCTTCCACGAATGGGGATACTCGGTTCTTGGAGTGGATCGAAACGCTCCCCCAGACGATAGATTGATCCAGTCCGATGTAGCCTTTGAAGCCGTGAATCTGCCGGACGCGAGATTTCGTTCACTCTTGAGAGAATTTCGGCCGGAGCTGGTGATTCACGCGGCCGGCTGTGCGATGGTCGGTGAGTCGCTTCGAGATCCGCTGGGCGATTTCCACTGCAACGTGGAAGCAACCGCGTTCGTGCTCGATCAGATCAGACGGACCGTTCCCACGGCCCGCGTGGCACTTTTTTCCAGTGCGGCGGTATACGGAAATCCGCAGACGCTGCCGATAGCAGAGAGTTTTCCGCTGCAGCCGCTATCTCCGTATGGATACCACAAGTGGCAGTGCGAGCTGTTGGCGGATGAGTACGCTCAACTGTTTGAAATGCGAATCCTCGTTCTGCGGATTTTCTCCGCCTATGGTGAGGGACTCCGCCGTCAAGTGGTCTATGATTTATGCAGGAAATTGCGTCAGGTCACCGACAAGATAGAAATCCTCGGCACGGGAAAAGAAACGCGCGACTTCATTCACGGCCGCGACGTCGCATTAGCGATTCGAGTTCTTCACGAATCGAACTCCACGGGCGTTTTCAACGTGGGTTCGGGTGAAGGTACTTCCATCGCACGGCTCTTCGGGATTCTTGCGGATGTCCTCGGCGCAGGAAAACAGGCGCGGTACACGGGGAAGGTGCGAACGGGGGACGCGCTTCGCTGGACGGCGGACATTGGACGACTCCGCGCGCTTGGCTTCGAGCCGACGGTCTTCTTTGAGGCGGGCATCCGACGCTACGCGGAATGGTTTCTCGCGCAGGAGGCCGCCGTTGTTGATTCGTGAAGTACGCGTCGGAGTTCCGCTCATCGGCGGGCAACACTGGCTGGGCGGCGTGACGTACCTGGAATCGCTCTTGCGCGCGCTGGCCACTCTGAAAGCCGACGAGCGTCCCCGTTTGTATCTCATCGTACAGGACGAGACTCTTCCCCATCTGGCGTTGCACGAGCCGTTTGTAGAGTTGGTGGATGGAGTGGTTCACTGGGGTCATCGCGAGACGATGCTTGCGCAGGCGGGGATTCGGCCCCGGCACGTGTTTCGCACCGAAGCGGAGTTGAATCAGTTCATTGACTTTCGGTTCCCCATCCCCTGCAACGTGCTGCCGGGAGTATGTTCGGGCTCATGGATTCCCGATTTTCAGCATGTGCGGTTGCCGGAATTCTTCGCGAGTGATGAGATCGCTCTTCGCACGCGATTGTTCACGGATATTGCACGGCAGGCACGACTGGTGGTTTTGAGCAGCCGCGACGCAGAACGGGATTTCCGGAGGATCTACCCCGAATCCACTGCGGAGCTGCGAACGCTTCCGTTTCACGTGTCGCTACCGTCGAGACTTTTTAACGAAGATCCGAGACGTGTGCAGCGCAAGTATGATCTGCCAAATGAATATCTGATCTGCTGCAATCAGTTTTGGAAGCACAAGAATCATCTGCTGCTGTTCGAAGCGTTCGCCCGCCTTGCTGAAAGCGGCCGAATCGTCCATCTGGTTTGTACGGGGAGCATCGAGGACTATCGTCATCCCGACTATTTTGTCGAGGTACTGCGTCGGGTTCGTGAATTGGGAATCGAGCGACGTGTTCGCATTCTGGGGACGATTCCGCGCGCGGATCAGCTTCAGCTCATCCGCCGGGCACAGGCGCTCATTCAACCGTCCCTGTTCGAGGGATGGAGCACTGTAGTTGAGGACGGACGAGCCTTGGGGAAGCGAATGCTGCTCTCGGATCTACCCGTCCATCGGGAGCAAGCTCCCGAGGGAGCGGTTTTCTTTCGCAGAGACAGCGTGGATGATCTGACGAAGGAGCTCTCCGATCTTCTGCCGTCCCTTCGGCAGGGACCCGATCTTGCGGAAGAGAATTCCGCACAAAAGAGAAATCGCAAATTGATCCGTACTTTCGCGGAACGGCTTTGCGAGATCGTGATCGAGGCGCATTTTCTGTATGGAAGACCCGTTCGAGGAATGAGTCCCCGACTGTGGGCGATTCTTGGCGAACCCACATCGTCGGCCTCGGCGCGGTGCAATCTACCGGTGGCTGCGGTTTAGGTCGAATAGCGTGAAATCGAAATGGGCCGCGAGCCGGACTCACTGAAGACAGGGCAGAAAACCATGAAGAACAACCAACGAATACTGGTAACGGGCGGAAACGGCATGGTGGGCAAACATCTGAACCGCCTCCAGCCGAACGCAATCTACGTTTCATCACAAGACTACAATCTCGTGCGCGAGGCGGAAGTGAAGCGTATGTTCACCGAGACTCGCCCGACGACGGTCATTCATCTGGCCGCTCGCGTGGGCGGGATTTTCGACAACATCGGTCATCCCGCCGAGTTCTACGACGAGAACATGCTGATGAACACGCTGGTTCTGCGCGAAGCACATCGAAATGGAGTAACCCGCTTTTATGGATTGCTCAGTACCTGTGCGTACCCCGACGTGTCCGACCACTATCCATTGACTGAGGAAGACCTACACGCCGGTCCGCCTCCTCCGACGAACTTTCCCTACGCTCATTCCAAGCGGGGACTGGCGGTACAGATTGACGCGTACAACCGCCAATACGGCACTCGCTATTGCTACCTCATTCCCTGCAATCTCTACGGCGAGTACGACAAGTTCGATGAAGGCCGAAGCCACCTTCTGCCCGCGATTGTCAAGAAAATCTATCTGGCGAACAGGAACCGCGACGACAAGATCATCGTCTTCGGTGACGGGACACCGCTGCGGCAGTTCCTGCACGCACGCGATTTGGCGGAAATCATTTATCTTTGTCTGAAGCACGACGTTACGACGAACATGAACGTCGCTACCGAGGAGAACCTCACGATTCACGAGATCGCGCGGATCGCCCTCCGGGCTTGCGATTCCGAGCATTTGCGGATCGAGCATGACCCGACCAAGCCCAACGGACAAATGCGAAAGGACGTGAGCATTGTACGGTTCCGCAGCGTCTTCCCCGAGTTTCGTTTCACGCCGCTGGAAACGGGAATTCGCGACGTCTACCGGTGGTACGCGACGGAGCAGGAGCGAGGGAACGTTGCACCCGACTTGGATTCGGAGAAATCCCGAGAGCAGAAAAACCGCCCGATTAGCGAGCGGTTGCCCGTATAGATCCCCGCCCCATTTCGAACCGAATCCGGCCCGGCACGAAACCGCGTGACCGGGTTCTGTACGTCCGGTCAGCCCTCCATTTCGGCCGGACTCAAGGCGGACGACTGCTCGCTTTTGTTGCGAGACGGATTGTCGGATAAGGGCGGTACGTCTTCCGGATTAATCCCATGCTTCCGCCGGGCGGCCTCCACCATCGGATGTTGGACGAGCATCATTTCCAGCGGCAGATCGGCATCGAGACCATTCCATTCTTTCAGGCGCTGTAGATTCCGACGCACTGCCGGTTCGTTGAGGTGTTTTTCGAAGAGATGTACGGCATCCACCAGGCGATTGCGAACGGCGGCGAGAAGCACCGCGCGGTTGTTGTCGAGAATGACGTTTGACGCACCCTCACGAGCCGCGCGGTCGAGGAACTCCAGCGCGAGGTCGGGATGCTTGTACCACGGTCCGGACAAGCAGAGTTCCGCCATTGCCGTTAGCGCGATGGCTCGCGTGGGCGGATCGGTCGCGATGCGGGGATCGGGAAATACCCGCTCTAACTCAATTGTACGACGGGCACAGCGCATGACTTGTTCGGATTCGATGGCACCGACATTCTGATGAGACAAGCTGCAATCGTGGGACAGGAACAGGCCGAGCGTTTCGCGAAGATGCAGCATCTTATGGCGGGAGGCGATGCGAATCCAGAATTCATAGTCGGACGAGGACGTCATTTCGTCGTCGAAATAGCCGATCTCATCGTGCAAACAGCGCCGCCACATGGGAAACGGCCCGACGTAGCAGTAGCGGAGCAAGTCGTAGAGAGAGTGGTCCTGAATGTTCTCGTAGTGACGGGTCGAACGCGTCGTCTCGAAAGTCTCGTTTTCCACTTCGGTTTCGAGACAGTCGCAGTAGACGAGTCCAACGTCGGGGAAGGCCTCGAGTACGGAGGCCATTTTCTCATAGGCTCGCGGGTGGAGGCGATCATCCGTGTTGGCGTTCGTCAGGTACTTGCCATGAGCGATGCGGCAGGCGCGATTCCAGGCAGTGTAGAGCTTCTCGCGGGCCAGAGTTCTCAGACCGACGATATTCGTGAATCGTGACTGATACTCACGCACAATCGCGTCTTCGCCCTCCTCCGATCCGCTGACGACGACGATGATTTCGAGCCGATCGGCGATGGTCTGGCGCACGAGATCATCGAGGCAGCCGCGGAGGAAGCGCTCGGAATTGTAGGTGGAGACGATGGCCGTGACGAGAGGATTATCGGACATGGAGGTACTGGAGAGACGTTGTTGCCGGTTCGCTGCCTGATTGAATCACATCCCAAAAGTCGAAGAAGCACAAACTACACCGCAAAGTAACAATGCAAGATTTAGGCCATGTTGAAGTGAGTGTTGAAGTTCATGTTTTGGCTTAAACAGCCGTATCATCGGCATCTATGCAACATTCCCGTCATGGAAGAGACTGCCGGAGCAGGCCAAAGATGCGACGCGGGTAAAGGAATTATCTTTCGCATTCGTTGTCCATCTGTCGTGTATGGTTGTTTTATCTATACTTATCATTTTTTCTGATTTTTCGGACGGTGCGCTTGGGTCGGGAAAAGCCCTATCATCAAAGAGCTGATTACATAGACTTGGATAGTCCAATTTCCACCGTAGCGACCGAATGGCGAGGTCCCTATCGGATCAGCCGTATTCCAGCCACTTTCCATAGCCCCCCGCATCGGTGTCTACGGTTGTAAGCGTCAGGGGATTTCGGTATATTCTGAGGAGTCCGTTCTGCAGCCGGCGGGTCAGGGATTCATCGCACGGGAATGATCGAGACGTGCAGCGGAAATCGGTCACGCATATGGAATCCGAGTTCCTCGCGTTCCTGCAAACGTTGCCGGGCGCGATGTGCTCGCTTACGGCATGGTTCTGAAGCTGCTTCGCGCCGTGGAGCTGGCATTGCTCTTTTTGCTGCTGCCACTCCTCTACGTTCTGGATATTCTGGCCGTGCCGGTGCTGCTGATGCTGGCACTGTTCACGGTGATCTGCTGTGTCATTCTGCTGCGAGATCCCGCGTTCGACCGGAAACGGCTTTGTAACAGCGGGGGCTTTCGCGCCCGATTGCCGGTTATGCTGCGCGGATTTGCGGTCAACGCGGTGGTGATCACTCTGGCCGTGATCGTATTCGATCCCGACCTGCTCTTCGCTTTCCTGCGGCGAGCGCCCGCGATCTGGGCGATCGTGATGGTATTCTATCCTCTGGTTTCGGTCTATCCGCAGGAATTGGTGTATCGGGCGTTCTTCTTCCATCGCTATCGCATATTGTTTCCGAAGCGATGGATGATGATGGCGGCGAGCACGGCGGTATTCGGCTACACGCACATCGTTTTCGAGAATCCGCTGGCCGTGGTGATGACGCTGATCGGCGGCTGGTTGTTCGCCCGCACCTACGAACGGAGCCGATCGGTGCTGGCCTGCACGGTGGAGCACGCTCTGTATGGCTGCTTCATTTTCACGATCGGACTGGGACTGCACTTCTATCACGGAGCGGTGAGATGACAATTACTGGAAACGGCTTACCGCCGGACGCGACTACACGAGGATGATGATGAACCTTCGCACGTTTCTTTTTTCGACGATCCTGCTGTCTCTGGTGCTCTTAACGAAGCCTGGTTTGGCGATGCCGCCCCATCCCGAACTCCGGGATCGAATCCGCTCCGGCGAAATCGAGGAGCCCTATTTCCTGCGCTATCGTGGCGAGCTGACCGAACAGGGAGTGAATCGTCCCGCGGGGACGCGAACGCTGTACGAACTGCTTGGCCGGTCCCTTGACGAAAACATGAACATCCTGGCGATTCTCGTGGATTTCTCGGACAACGGCTCCCGCGTGCAGGCAGACTTCTTCGACGGACTCCTGTTCGATACGACGCGGGGTTCGCTGCGCGACTATTATCGCGAAGTGTCTTACGGCAACCTGACGTTGACGACGGTGAATCTTCCGGGTGCCCTGGGCTGGCAGCGCGCACCGCAGACCTACGCATACTACGTCAATCGTCAGAACGGTTTCGGTTCGTATCCCCGCAACGCCCAGCGGTTGGCCGAGGACGCGGTGCACCTCGTGGATCCGCTGGTGGACTTTTCTCAGTATGACAATGACGACGATGGATACGTGGATGCGCTGTTCATCATTCACGCCGGGCCGGGCGCGGAACGGACCGGGAACAGCAATCACATCTGGTCGCACATGTGGCGCATGCGACCGCAGAACATGGATGGCGTGACAACGGAAATCTATTCGATGGAGCCGGAATTCTGGAATACGGCCGGAGACATGACCTGCGGAGTCTACGCCCATGAAATGGGACATTCGGTGTTCGGATTGCCGGATTTCTACGACTATGACTACGATTCGGAGGGCTTGGGTAAATGGAGCCTGATGGCGGGCGGATCGTGGAACGGGCAATTGGGCGCAAGTCCGGCTCATCCCGACGCGTGGGGCCGCATCCAGATGGGTTTCGTGCAGCCCGTCATCGTATCGAATGACGTTGCCGTAGCCACGATACCCTGCGTGGAGACGTCGCCCGTTATCTATCGCCTGTGGACCAATGGAACCGGTGGACAGCAATACTTTCTCGCGGAAAACCGGCAGCGCAGGGGCTATGACGCCGCCATTCCCGGTGACGGGCTGCTGATCTATCACGTGGACGACCGGGAGCATGGCAACGACAATCAGTGGTATCCAGGCCATACGACTCAAGGCAACTATCAGGTGGCCCTCGAGCAGGCGGATGGGGAATGGAACCTGGAACGAAACATGAACACCGGCGATCCGAGCGATCCGTTTCCGGGAACCACCGGTCGGACGCGGTTCACGCGTTTGACCACGCCCGACAGCCGCGACTACAACCAGCAGGACACTCGCGTGGGAGTTCGCCGGATCAGCGCATCGGGAGACACGATGACGGCCAGTTTACTGGTCGGTTCGAATCTGAACGTCGTGTTCGCCTACGTTCCCGACACGTCTGCCATAGCGGGAGCGACCCTCTGTGTGCCGGTGGCCGTCGAGGACGAGTTGGCGTCCTTCGGGGTCACCCGCGTGCAGTGTCGCATTCAGTTCGATCCCGATATTGTGGTTCCTTCTCCACCTTACTACAGTAGAGCGGGAGGAATTGTCCCCGCCGGCTGGAGCGTCACCGAGAATCACGGCACGCCCGGTGCGGTAACGGTGACGGCGCAAGGCGGCGCGCCACTCAGCGGCAGCGGACCGCTGTTCTGTCTGGTTTTCGCCGTCCCGCCAAACGCGGTAGAGGGAGTCGTTAGCCCGCTGCGTTTCACCGAGATGGTTTTCAATCAGGGATCGCCGGCGGCCGACACCACCGGCGGAAGCTTGACCGTAACGGCTCCGCATATCGAGTTCACGCCGGAAGCGGTGGATTTCGGGTACATTCGCGTCAGCCGACCGGCCATGAACGGACTGGTCATCCGCAACTCCGGAACCGCACCGCTGATCGTTGATTCCGCTCAAAGCGGCGGTGTGTTCTCGCATGACCTCAGCGATCCGGTTACGCTGCTTCCCAACGAATGGACTCCCGTACGTCTTCGCATTACGCCAACTGCCCTGGGAGAGTATCGCGATACGCTTCTCGTCTACAGCAACGCGGGAGTGCTCCCGCGGGCCGTCCCGGTGCGGGCCGTGGGAGCGCTTCCTTTTCTCCACACGCACCCTTCCCGTCTGACGTTCGACAGCACGGGTGTCGGGGAGTTCACTTCGCTCGTCCTTACGGTGATGGACACGGGGTATTACGCGCTCCGCATCGAGAATATGGCGGTTCTCGTCGGTGAGGCATTCACCGTCAATCCCGACTATTGGCCGCGTACGATCCCCGGTCGGGATTCCCTCGTGGTGGCCGTGCATTTCCAACCGACCGGCTTGGGACTTTTCCGGGATACTCTGGTCATCGCGCACGACGCGGGTGAAGACGTGCGGATTCCGGTAGAAGGAACCGGTTCGCCGTCGGCGATTGACGATGACGCGGCGATGAACGTCCCCCATGAGTACTATCTGTCCCCGAACTATCCGAATCCGTTCAATCCGCTGACGACGATTCGATTCGGTCTGCCCGTATCATCGAACGTGTCCCTTCGCGTCTTCGATATTTCGGGTCGTGAGGTGGCCGTGCTTCTCGACGGATTCTTCCCGGTTGGCCATCATCGAATCGTATGGGACGCCGCCGGTCAGCCAAGCGGTTTGTACTTCCTTGTGCTGCGCAGCGCGAATTTCACGAGCTATCGCAAGGCCGTGCTGCTCAAGTAGTGATCCGACGTTTCGATCCTCTTATGTCACCTCTTCTCGTCAGCACCGAGTGGCTCACTCAGCATTTGCACGATCCGGATTTGATTGTCGTGGACGTTCGATGGGACGCGGCCAAGATCGGCGGCGGGTACGAAGCCTTTCTGCGCGGACACATTCCGGGCGCGATCTTCCTCGATCTCGACGGCGATCTTTCGGATCGCTCGAATCCCCAGCGGGGACGGCATCCTTTGCCCGATCCGAAAGTCTTTGCGGACACTCTGACAAAGTCCGGCATTGGCCGATCGAGTCGCGTAGTTGCCTATGATGATGCGGGCGGTTCGATTGCGGCTCGTTTGTGGTGGATGCTGCGTTGGATCGGTTGCGACATCGTGTCACTCATGGACGGAGGGCTTGGCCATTGGACGCACGAGAATCGTCCTCTTGAAAGCGGCGATCCTTCTCCACGGAAACTTTCGCCGAGTCCTATCCGACCGAACGTCCAATTGGGGATGATTGCCACGATGGGGGAAGTGGAGTCGGCAATGCAAACCGGTTTGGTTCTGGTAGACGCGCGAGCTCCCGAACGCTATCGCGGCGAGATCGAACCGATTGACTTCCGGGCCGGTCACATCCCCGGAGCCGTCAACCTTCCGTGGATAAACAATCTTGTGGAGGGTGTGCCACAGGTCTTTCGCTCCCAGAGCGAACTGCGCGAAAACTTTGAGCGTCATGGGATTCGTTCCAACTCGCGCGTGGTCTGCCATTGCGGATCCGGCGTGACCGCTTGCCACAATATCGTCGCGCTCGAACTTGCCGGCTTTCCGGGCGCTCGTCTCTATCCCGGTTCGTGGAGTGAATGGATTCACCACCACCCATAATTGAATTCGTATGCATCCTGTGAACAAAGCCTCGGGCAATTGCCCGAGGCTTTGTCGTTGTGACTGAATCCCTACTTACTACTCTTGCGCCTCCCAGCCGTAGTCCACATATTCCCAAGAGAACTCATTCCCCCGCACATGGATCACGACAAAGCCTTCCTCGAGTCCATCGCGGGGACCCCGCCACCATCGGGCCGAGACGGCTCCGCCGGTGAGGAAATGCGTTTTGTCCATCACGAAAAGGTCCTCAAGGAAATGCAGGTGACCTTGAAGAACCAACTTCAGATTGCGCTCGGCAAACAGTTCGAGCACTTCTTTCGAGTTGCGGATCACCGCGTGCTCGCTGTTGGGTTCCAGCGACCCCATTCGCAGTTGAGTCATGGAGGTAATGAACGGAATATGCGTCGCCACGACGATCGGAACGTCGGGATTCAGCGAATCGAGATCGTTCTTCAGCCACGCGATCTGCGCCGAATCCACGCGACCGACGTAGTTCCGCTCTTCGGTCTCGCTCACCGAATCGAGAATGATGAAGTGCCAGCCCTTGTGATGGAAGGAGTGGCAGCGGGGGCCGATGCGTTTCTCGTACATTCGCTTGCCGTACTCGGGATGAGCGGTATCCACGCCGCTGGAAGCGTAGAGCCCGAAGATCTCATGGTTCCCCATCGTATTGTGAATGGGCACGCGCGAACGTTGGGTGGTCTCTTCATAGAGGCGATAAAGCGAATCGGCCCGGCCATACCCCTTTTCGAGAGCATCGTAGATGAGATCACCGCCGGTCAGAATGAAATCCGGCGAGAACGTCATTGCCGTGTCAATCGCTTGGGCCACTCCCTCGGCAGCATGTCTCTCCGGCTGGATGTGCAGATCGGTCATGAAGACGAAAGACCACGTTTCCGCCGTTTCGGTGGGCGATTTCTGGCAGCCGATCAGCAGCGCAGCCAGAACGAGTATCGGCAGTCCGCATCGCCCTACTCCTTTGGTTCCTCTTATCCTGATCACGATAGATCCCCCGACTTGCTCGAAGTGTCGTTCTCCGATGTTGATCGGCGGGGTTTGCGATAGATCAGCATGAGGTTGCGGCCATAGATCACCAAACCTCCCCCCTGCCCGAGAATAAAGACGGGATCATGCCGGTGAATGGCATAAAACAGCAGAAGCAGTCCTCCACCCAAACTGAGGAACCAGAACTGCACCGGTACTACGCTGCGGCCCTTGCGCTCGGAGGCAATCCACTGCACGAAGAACCGCGAAGCGAACAACCCCTGAGCCAAGAAACCGATGATCATCCATGTGTCGAACGTGAAGATGTCCACGATGAGTCATCCTCGATGGTTCAATAAGCGGATACTCGATAGTAGCAAACTCTGAGGAACAAAGCAAGCCACAGAAGGGAACGGCTTTTTATCACGCCATGACAAAAGGCTCCCGCGGAAGGACACAGGTGACTTTGACTGTTTCCTCAGATAAAAGGATGGCTTCTCCCGCAATATCCCACGTTCACCTACCGCCATTTTCTCGCTCCCGTTCGGTGTTCAGACTGCAGAGATTTCGAGGTCGCGGGAAATTCCTTACATGAAGAAAGCTCCGAAAGTATCCAAGTCGTGACTAAACAATGTCATTGAATCCGCGATCTTGATCCTGAATGGCATCGAATCCAATAAGAACCAACCGCCAAGCGCCGTCGCCAGTCCCGTCACTGGACTCAAACCTGACGTAGCACGGTCATAATCTCCATGTGAGAGGCACCGAAGTAAACCTGAAAGAGGCACCGAATCGTGTCCTGTCGAATAGAATCCGGAAAATGAAATGGTGACCCCCTCGCCCGTGCGTATATGGGTCTTCAACACAATTATCTTGATAAAGAACATAAGATTGTATATTCTACGCTGTGTGAAGAGCTGCAGCTTGGATTTCTTTTTTGAACTTCAACAATCCCTTGACATGTCACTGGCAACAACGTATACTTAGTATACTGGCAATATGCACTATGGTGGGAACTGCATTTTTTTCGAAACACTCTAAGTTCAACATACGCAAACTCTTCTGGAGGATGAACGGATGAAAAAGGCTCTGGCTCTTTGTGTGACGCTGCTCCTGCTTGGAACAGTCAGCAGCTACGCTGCCGTTGGCTGGGCGGGACAGATTTGGCCGAATTCGGGCAATACCTATCTGCCCACGGACAACATCGGCGTGTACGTGCAGGTGTGGAAGGATGGCTGCACCGGCCCGAGCACCGGCCCGTGCGCGGATCTCACGGGTTGGCTCTACTACAAGAAGGCCACCGACGCTCTGTACGATTCCGTGGCCATGACGTTCAACGTCTTCGTCGGCAACAACGACGAATTGACCGCAACGATCCCCGCCCTTTCCACTCAAGGCGGCGTGGACGAAAACTTCTACGTTCGGATCTACGACGCCTCAGACGGCACATGGTATGACGGTGCGCAGGATCAGAACGGCAACAGCCCGCCGTTCACGCTGCATATTCAGGAAGGTACGTCGCGCGACGTTGCCGTCACCTTCCGCGTGGACATGAACTGCGTGAATCCTCTTTGGTTCTCCAGCGGTGTCTTCTTCACGGGTGACTTCCTCGGTCCATGGACTACGTGTCATCCGAGCGGCGCTATGACAGATGGAGACTTGGACGGAATCTGGGAAGGCACATTCGTGTTCTATGGCGGCAGCAATCCGTACCATGAGTACAAATTCCAGCGCAATGACGGCACGAACTGTTTTTGGGATGCCGGCCCAAACAGCAACTTCTTGATTGACGACTCCAATCCCACGCAAGTGCTTAACATCTATCTGTGGCACTGCCAGAGCTGGGGTCCCAGCGAGATCACGGGCCCGGGTTCCTACTGCGTGTACCTGTGCTGCTGCGACAACACGCTCTGGATTCCGCTCAACACGCCCTATGATCGTCCCGAGGTTTTTGGACTGGAGCTCACGCCCGGCTGCAATCCCGACAACACCAACTGCAGCGATCCCAACTGCGCACCGGGCCAGGGAGCCGGGAACTGGAACGTTGTTCTTGGCGACGACAACAATTGGTACTTCACGCTGTGTCTGATTGACGTCCCCGGCGGCCCGCCGGCCTATCAAGGCTGCTTCTGCCTGACCATTGATCAAATCCTGCCGGTCGAGCTGGTTTCGTTCGACGCAACAGCGGGAAATGAGGCGGTGACCCTACGGTGGGAGACGGCCAGTGAAGTGGACAACGATTATTTCGAGATCACTCGCAATGGAGCGTTCGCCACTCGCGTGAACGGCCAGGGGAACGGCGCCGGCGGCCACCGCTATTCGTGGACGGACGTCGGCCTCGTCAACGGCACCACCTACACCTACGGTCTGGTATCGGTGGATCTGAATGGCGCGCGGCAGGAATTGGGCACGATTGAAGCCACGCCAACCGAGGGCGCGGAGATCGCCAATGAGTACGCGCTCGGCCAGAACTATCCGAATCCGTTCAATCC
>JAHJDG010000058.1 GCA_018812265.1 bacterium
ATAGGGTCATAGGCTCTGGCCAACGATAGGACATGGATGTGATAAATCGCTTGTATGGATCCGAATCGCGTCCGGTTCGTCAGGAACGCTTGGATGCAAAAAGCGGGCTATGGGTTACTCCGGCTCTGGCCATCCAGTACTTACTCATCACGGCAAGGGTCTGAAGTCCATACTTGAGACTTCGCCGGAAGTTGATGGAGGATGCTTCGGCGAAATAGCGGGTGGGAATGGGTACGTCGCCGATACGGAAACCGTGATACACGCACTGCGCCAGAAACTCGGAATCGAACACGAAGTCATCGGAATTGGCATGATAGTTCACCGTTTCCAGCACTTCGCGCGCGTACGCCCGAAATCCGGTGTGAAAGTCCCCCACATTCTGACCCAATGCCATGTTCTCGAACATCGTGAGCACGCGATTGCTGAGATACTTATAAACCGGCATTCCCCCTTCCAGCGTCTCGCGTCGCGTGCGAATCCGCGATCCCAGAATGACGTCGCAGGTGCCGGTAGCCAGTAAGCCGATGACGTGGGGCGTGACCCGACCGTCATACTGATAGTCCGGATGAATCATCACCACCGCGTCCGCCCCTCGCGCCAGCGCGGCATCATAGCAGGTCTTCTGATTCGCTCCGTAGCCGCGATTCTGCTCGTGCTGAATGACGGTCATGCCCAATTGCTCGGCGATCCGCACGGTGTTGTCCGTGCTTCCGTCGTCGGTGAGGATAAACTCATCCACGCATCCTTCAGGAATCGAGCGGAAGGTCTTTTCGAGCGTGAGCTCCGCATTGTAGGCGGGCAGGATACAGGCGACCTTCGCGATCCGCCGCTCGGGCCGCTCGCTCCAGGCGTGAGCCGATGGATTGCTCATTCTGTTTTCTGCAATTTAATCGCGGCGAGAATTGGTTTCAAGGCGCATTCCTGCCGGGACAACTTGACCGTTCCGTTTGACATAGAAATCCGCAACCAGAGTATCCGGTTGATCGGTACTCGGAGTCTCAAACCACTCAACGCGTAGATCTGGCTTCTTGAAGAGATCGCGCAGACCGTGGGTAAGTTCCCCCTCGCGCGCATCTACAAGAAAGGGTTGACGATAGACGCTGTAGCCAAGATATCCGGGATCCTCGAGAGCGAAGAACAACGTGTCTCCGTAGAATGGAGTCACCTGAGCCAATAGCTCACGCCGGAATCTGCTTGCCTGCGCTTGACTCACCTCGATATCCCGGGTCTTCGAGAGCACGGCTTGAATGTCAAAAACAAACCAGATGCCGGAGACGGTCAATAAAATCACAAGAGCACGCCGTTTATGCTCGGTTCCGATAATCCCCTTGATGAGCAGCGCCATCCCCAGCCATCCCAGCGCAAGAGACCGTGTGAAATTGGCTTCCGTCAGGTGAGGCATGAAGAAGACCGGGCCTTGGGCGGCCAGAGCCAGCACAAAAAGCAGTGCAGGCAGATGCCAGGTTTTGGTCCGCACGCTTTTCTTCATCCCGATGGCGGCAATCCCCAACCACCCCATCACCCAGAGTGCAGCCATGAACTTCCAAAACATCGGTCCAATCGCCACCTCGACCGTATTCACGGGAGATAGAAGTGCGAGGGCAGCCAGACCCGAATTCGTGAGAAGGTTCGCGCCGACACTCAGAGAATAGTAGCCTTCCTGTGGACCCTGTGTATCAATCCCCAGAGCATGTCGAATGACCAGATATACCGCGATCACGCCCACCGTTGCCGAGGCGGCAACAACGTGCCCCCCTACCACCGAATGATTTCGCCGGAGATACGAGACGATTGCGAATCCCAGAGGAGTGATGAAGCTGGTCACTCCCGCCTCCTTTGCCAGAACGCAACCGGCCGCAATCGAAACCATCGCGACTACGTAGGCGAATCGCCCCATCCTGCCGTTGTCGAAGCGAAGAGCAATCAGGAAAAGAACGACGAAAGCGAGTGCACTTAGCTGGTCTCCCCAAAGGTCTATTTCCGTCAGCACGGACGTGAACACCTGATGAAGTAGCGGAATTGCTGCCACTACGGAAGACCATGGAGAGGGAATGCCCAGATCGCGAGCCGTGCGTCGAACTACGAGAAAGAAGCCGAGTTGAACCAGCAGTTTCAGGAGTTGTGCCAGAAGAACTTTGTCCGTTATCAAGAACTGCGGCAACAGTGCGAGCGGCCGGTAGAACTGGTCAATAATCGGATAGGTGAAAGCCTGCCCAATCGCGCCTGCTACTCCCGTTTCGCGCACCATCTCGCGAACCGGAGTGAGCAGTAGCCAGTCATCTCCGGCCGGTTCAATCCATAGGCCTCTCCAGAAGAGAAAAACCAGTACCACCCCGAAAAGCAGCAGCGCCAGTCGGTCAACGAATAATAGCTGTGAATTCGATGGTTTCACGGACGCTCAAGGTTCAAAGATAGATCACGGTTCCCACACAATTTATACGCAATAGAGTAAAAAGCAACACCCCGATCCTTTGAGGATCGGGGTGTTGATAGAAATTCCCGCTAACGTCCTACTCTCCCAGGCAGTTGCCCGCCAAGTACCATCGGCGATGAACGGCTCAGATCCCCTCTTTGCGCAGAGATCCGGACTGGTCTTCCTGCGACTATAGGAGGAACCGACACCACTGCAGAACAAAGCTATGCGCAGCGGTTCCGGCTTGATTACTTGCCCTTCTTGAGGAATCTGGCCACCTGCTTGGCCACGTTTTTCGACATTGTCCCTTGGTTTGATGTGCCGCCGAATAGGCCTCCGGCTATTTCGGCAATGAAGGTTCCCACGGCAACAATGCTCTCAGATTCCTTATCAACAAACTCGCAATCCACGTGAAGACGCGCTTTCCCCGCACCAAAACCTACAAGGTACCGCGCCGCCTGGCTTCCCCTGTCAAATCGGACGATCTTTGCCCGTATTTGCAGGACTCCCGCACTCGAATCAAGCTCCGCCGCCACTTGCCGGTAGGTCCTCGCCTTCTGAATGGCGCTAATAATCGCCATCCGCAATTCCGTCGGTGTTCCCGGATCAAGCTCGTCTTCTGTGATACCGGTCGAGACACTGACGACTTCAACACTCCGGAAGCTCCTGACATCGGCCGTCGCCGGACTCTTCATCGCATACCGGTTTGGAGCCGCGCATCCAACAACCAGTACCGATATAACCAGAACGAGTCCGAAAACGCTGTTTCTCCGGCCAAGAAAGCCTTGCATGACACTCTCCTATGGACTTAGCGAAGTGGATACTGCAATTGAAGTCCGACGGCTGGTGCCCTATGGATATCGCAGAGAGACAGCCCAAGACTGTTTATGATTGATGCATTCTCGTTCGCATAGACCGTCTTCCACTTTTCCTGTGTGGCTCCGACTATCGCACCAATCAATACGCCGGCCGCCGTCCATCCGGCAATCCAAGGACCCACGGGAAAATCCTCGTAATAGGGATTGGATTCCACGCTGATCGCACCGATGGCTGCCGACACGCCACAAGCGGCACCGCCGATAAGGGCATATTCCCCGGCTTTGCTGCCCTGACTCGCCTTGATAAGAAAAACGTCTTTAAGATCGAATTCGCCTTCCTGCGAAGTGGCTCGATTCACGAAAGTCAAATGATCATCTCGGATTCGGAGATTGCTTACTTCGATTCTGTTGTTGTTCTTGAAAAACAGCTTGGCTCGATGATAGCGATGATCGCCGGGGAACTGGTACGAGGTCTGGGCCAATGAACCCGCTGCACACACCATCAGAAGAAAAGCCGTACGGAGTGCCGTTCTCATATCCACCTCTGCGTTAGCTCGCCATTCAAAGTCATGCTCTGCTGCGCCGGCTCCCTTGCCGGACTCGAAATGGGCCTATCTCATCCCCAGAGCCGGAGTCACTCCCTACTCATCAAGAGTAATGAAATTACTGAATGTCTAATCTATGCCTTAAAGAGCATGTTATCAAGTGAACAGACGTATAATAATCTCGCGTAAATGTGTGTAAGTTTCACTCTTGATAATAGATAGATGTGTTCAGTTGACAAAGGAGAGGTTCTATACCTGCTCATGCAAAAACGTGAAAAAAAGAGAGCCCCTGATTCGCAAATCAGGGGCTCAAATAATTCCCGATAACGTCCTACTCTCCCAGGCAGTTGCCCGCCAAGTACCATCGGCGATGAACGGCTTAACTTCTCTGTTCGGAATGGGAAGAGGTGTTTCCCGTTCTCCAAGGTCAGCGGAAAACTCAGGTCCGCACTCGGAAAAGCGCGGCTCAAAACAACGCGGCCGGGAGACGGAAGCCCTGCTTGCGGGCTCCATTTCGAGAGCAATCTCCGTATAGCCGCTCAACGAGTTTGAACAATTGGAAGCGGCGAAGGCCGAAGCCTTCGTGCAGGATCTTACAGCCGGAAAGCTGCTGGGGATGACTTGACCACTGGAAAGAAATAAATCGGTCAAGCCGAACGACCTATTAGTACCACTCGGCTGAATGCATTGCTGCACTTACACCTGTGGCCTATCACCTCGTCGTCTTCGAGGGGTCTTCAGGGTCTCCTAATCTTGGGGTCGGTTTCACACTTAGATGCTTTCAGCGTTTATCCGATCCGAACGTAGCTACCCAGCGGTGCCGCTGGCGCGACAACTGGTACACCAGAGGTTCGTCCATCCCGGTCCTCTCGTACTAAGTACAGCTCCCCTCAAGAGACCTACGCCCACGGCGGATAGGGACCGAACTGTCTCACGACGTTCTGAACCCAGCTCGCGTGCCACTTTAATTGGCGAACAGCCAAACCCTTGGGACCTTCTTCAGCCCCAGGATGTGACGAGCCGACATCGAGGTGCCAAACCCCCCCGTCGATATGAACTCTCGGGGGAGATAAGCCTGTTATCCCCGGAGTACCTTTTATCCATTGAGCGACGGCATTTCCATACACAACCGCCGGATCACTAAGCCCTGCTTTCGCATCTGCTCGACCTGTATGTCTCACAGTTAAGCTCGCTTATGCCTTTATACTCTACGGATGGTTACCAACCATCCTGAGCGAACCTTTGGATGCCTCCGTTACATTTTAGGAGG
>JAHJDG010000059.1 GCA_018812265.1 bacterium
GAAACTGCGGCACCGGTCCTGGAAGTTCGTGACGGTGCTCAACGACAATCACAATCTTTTCTTCTGGTGCAGTTTGTTTACGGTCGGCTTCGCCGATCTCTACATTCGCTTGGTGGCGATGGGAATTTGGACAGACGTGAGGATATTCTGATGGCCAACTACATTTCACACGAGACCGACGTGCTGGTGATTGGTGCGGGGGGAGCCGGTCTGCGGGCGGCGATTGAATCGGCCGCGCAGGGTGTGAAGACGTCCGTCGTCATGAAGTCCCTGCTGGGCAAAGCCCATACCGTGATGGCCGAAGGCGGGGCCGCCGCGGCGCTCCAAAACGCCGACCCGCGCGATTCGTGGAAGACGCATTTCCGCGATACGATGAAGGGCGGCAAGATGCTCAACAACTGGCGGATGGTCGAGATTCACGCGAAGGAAGCGCCCGACCGCATCCGCGAGCTCGAAGAATGGGGAGCGGTTTTCGACCGCACGCCCGACGGGCGAATCATGCAACGGAATTTCGGCGGACATACTTATCCCCGACTGGCCCACGTGGGAGACCGCACGGGACTGGAGATGATTCGCACGCTTCAGGACAAGCTCGTGCATATGCCGGCCGAAATCCTGATGGAGACGACGGTCACGCATTTGTTCAAGTCGGGCGATCGCATCGCCGGGGCGCTGGCCTATACGCGGAGCAGCGGTGAGTTCCATCTGTTTCACGCGAAGGCGGTGGTCATCGCGACGGGCGGAATGGGCAAAGCCTATACCGTCACGTCGAACTCCTGGGAATACACCGGCGACGGTCACAGTCTGGCGTGGGAAGTCGGCGCCGACCTGCTGGATATGGAGTTCATCCAATTCCATCCGACCGGAATGGTGTGGCCGCTGTCGGTACGCGGAACTCTGGTCACCGAAGGCGTGCGCGGCGACGGCGGCGTTCTCAAGAACGGCAAGGGCGAACGCTTCATGTTCAATTACATTCCCGAAGCGTTCAAGAACGACGTAGCGGCAACGGAAGCCGAGGCGAAACAGTGGGTGCAGGAGGTGGTGGCGGGCAAGCAGGCCACAGTGCGCCGACCACCCGAGCTGCTCACCCGCGACGTGGTGGCCCGGGCGATTCTGAATGAGGTGAAGGAGGGGCGGGGCAGTCCGCACGGCGGAGTGTTCCTCGACATCGCGTCGCAGCGCACACCGGAAGAGATCAAGCGCGGGCTGCCTTCGATGTATCACCAATTCATCAAACTGGCCAACGTGGACATCACCAAAGAAGCGATGGAAGTGGGGCCGACCGCTCACTATATCATGGGCGGTGTGCGAGTGGAACCGGACACCGCCATGTCCACCGTGAAGGGACTTTTCGCGGCGGGCGAAGCGGCCGCCGGTCTGCACGGTTCCAACCGGCTGGGCGGAAACTCGCTCTCGGATTTGCTGGTGTTCGGCATGCGCGCCGGACTCTATGCCGCGGAATACGTGAAGAAGGAGAAACCGTCGGGCAAGGTGGACGCGAAGGACGCGGAGTCGGCGATTTCGCAGAATCTTTCGTTTTTCGACCGCCAGGACGGCGAGAATCCCTACGCGCTGCAGCGGGAGATTCAGGAGAAGATGAACAATCTGGCGGGGATCATCCGCAACGAAGCGGATCTGCGAACGGCTCTGAAAGAGCTGGACGGTCTCGAAAAGCGCGCTCGCAATCTGTCCGTCAGCGGAGATCGGGTATACAATCCGGGATGGCACGTGGCGATGGATCTTCGTCACGTGTTGAACGTCTCGCGCGCGCTGACGCTGGCGGCGCTCGAGCGGAAGGAGAGTCGCGGCGCTCATTCGCGAGCCGACTTCCCCGGCTATGATCCGGCCTTTGCCAAGGTCAACGTGATCCTCAAGAACGACAACGGTGCGATGAAACTCATTCAGGAGCCGCTGTCGGAGATGCCCGAGGAACTGAAGAAACTCACTCAGGAGGCGTAACATGAAGAACCAAGTCCATATGCGGGTATTTCGTGGCGACGCTTCCGGCGGAAAGCTCGTTGACTATCACGTGGACGTGGACGAAGGCATGGTCGTCCTTGACGTGATTCACAAGATTCAGGCCGAGCAGGCGCCCGATCTGTCGTGCCGTTGGAACTGCAAGGCGGGCAAGTGCGGTTCGTGCTCGGCGGAGGTGAACGGCCATCCGAAATTGATGTGCATGACACGGATGGATACGTTCAAGCCGGGCGTGCCGATCACCGTTGAGCCAATCAAGACGTTTCCGCCCGTCAAGGATATCGTGGCTGACGTGTCGTGGAATTTCGAGGTCAACAAGAAGATTCCGCCGTTCCGGGCGATTCCCAAAGGCGCGGACAACGTCTGGCGGATGATGCAGTATGAAGCGGATCGCGCGCAGGAGTTCCGCAAGTGCATCGAGTGTTTTCTCTGTCAGGACGTGTGTCACATCCTTCGCAATCACGCCAAGCATGATGAGTTCTTCGGGCCGCGGTTCATGGTCAGGTTGGCGGGTCTGGAGATGAATCCGATTGACGCGGAGGATCGAATCAAACTCACTCGCGAGCTGGGCGGCATCGCGTACTGCAACATCACGAAGTGCTGCACGGAAGTTTGCCCGGAGGATATTCACATCACGGACAACGCGATCATTCCGCTGAAAGAGCGCATTGCCGATCGCTACTATGATCCGCTGGCCATGCTGATTCGGGCGGTGCGGGGCCGGAAGTGAAGTCCCACACCGAATACCTGACCTTCAAGACCAAGCAACGGGAAGAGTTCGTCAACATCACGCCGCAGGTGGAGAGCGCGATCCGCAAATCGGGCGTGAAGGAAGGAATGATCCTCGTTTCGGCCATGCACATCACGGCGGCGGTTTACGTGAACGACGCCGAGTCCGGATTGATCGAGGACATTCGCGAGTGGCTGCGCGGGCTGGCGCCGACCAAAGACTACCGCCATCACCGAACCGGCGAGGACAACGGGGAGGCGCATCTGAAAAATCTGCTGCTTCATCATCAAGTCGTGATTCCCATCACCGACGGACGGGCCGATTTCGGTCCGTGGCAACAGGTGTACTATGCCGAGTTCGACGGTCAGCGGCCCAAGCGAGTCATCTTGAAGGTCATCGGAGAGTAAATCGTCAGCCGTGGGCGATTCATTTGGCATGGCAGACAAAGCCGAAACGCTCCTGTTTGGCGACGTCAATCGCTATCTGGCCGGTTTGATTCCCGCGCGAGATGACATCATCGCTCGGATGGAAGAGTACGGCTCGTCAAGCGGTTTTCCGTATATCGGGCCGCTGGTTGGCGAGCTGCTTTTCTTGCTGACGCGCGCAATCGGAGCGCGCCGCGTTTTAGAACTCGGATCGGGATTCGGTTTTTCCGCAATACACTTCGCGCGGGCATTGCCGGACGACGGGAAAGTGATTTGCACGGATGGGGACTCGGCGAACGCTGAAAAGGCGAAACAGTTCTTCGAGGAAGCGGGGCTGAGTGCGAAACTTGACTTTCGCGTGGGGGATGCCGTGTCCATCCTGGAGAAGCTCGATGGCGAGTTCTACGTGATCCTGATGGACATTGACAAGGAAGAGTATCCGAGCGCGCTTCGGAAGGCATGGCCGCGCGTAACGAAGGGTGGACTGTTTATCGCGGACAATTTGCTCTGGGACGGCCGCGTGATGAACAATGACGGTGCCGCGTCTACGAAAGCCATTCAGGAGTTCACGTGACTTCTCTATTCGCTGCCGGACGGGAAAACCGTGATCCTGCCACTGCGGGACGGCGTGTCGGTGACGCTCAAGACCTTGTGAGCGCATGACGAATCTGAAGTGGTTCAAGGTCTGCGCAGGGAAAGATCTGCGACCGGGACAAGCGCGATCCATCTCGATTGGCGCGCATCCGTATGCCGTATTCAACGTGGATGGTGAGCTGCACGGATTGGAAGCGGCCTGCGGACACATGAAGGCGAATCTTGCCGCCGGTCGTCTCTCGGGGAACGTGGTTGAATGTGCGATGCATGGCTGGGAATACGACGTGAAAACGGGTCAGTGCTTGTCGGTCGAATCGAGACCGCTGCACACATTTCCGGTCAAGGTGGAAAACGAGTACATTTGGATTGGGCTCGAAGAGCCGAAACAAGAGAGTGAGTAGTCGGCAGGATGCCGAATTCGGAACAGGAGGACCGCATGGCCATGACGCGAAGACTACGATTTCTGACTTGCGCTGCACTGCTTGCGTGCTTCGTACTGGCCGGCAGCAGCGCCGCCGCACCTTACGAGATTCCGTTTCACAGCGGAACGATGGTTCCCAAGGCGGGACGATTCGACATTCCGGCCGCTTCTTCCGGAGCGACGGATGCGCCGCGAGTACACTGCCTCGTGCAACTCAACGACGTGCTGCATAAAGGTCAGCGAGCGGCGCTGGCGGCGGCGGGCGTCGAGCTTGTGGCGTATTTGCCCGACCGGGCCTACGTCGCTTCGGTTCGTCCGGGCGCAGACATCGCGGAACTGGCCGGACTGGGGGTGCGTCACGTGTCGCCGATGGTTGCCGACTACAAGCTTCATCCGCGCGTGATCGAAAAGCGTTTCGGATCGTGGAGCATTCTTCCGGACGGACGGCGGGTGCTGGCGGTGGAGATCATGCCCGACGTTTCGCTGGACGAGGCCGAAATTGCGCTGAAAGGAATCGGAGCCGAGCCCGGCAATCGGTTCGAGGCGGTGCATACGCTGCTCGCGGCGATTGAGGTGGAACGGGCGACGGAAATCGCCGAATTGGATGCGGTGCTCTTCCTCAATGAAGCGCCACCGCCGATGGATATGGTCAATGACGTGGTTCGCCAACGCCTGCACGTGAATGAGATTCAGGCGGCTCCCTACAATCTTTCCGGCGACAGCGTGACGATTTTGGTCTATGACGGCGGGATGATTGACAGCACGCACCCGGATTTCGGCGATCGCGTGACGTGGATGGAATCCGGTCAAGCCGAGGATCATCCGACGCACGTGGCCGGAACGGTGGGCGGCGACGGCACGCAATCCACCAATCGTCAGTATCGCGGCATGGCTCCGGCGGCGCGGATCATCAGCGGGGAATACGATGCGTGTATTCCGTTCTGCTTGTACGAAAGTCCCAACGACTTCGAGGAGGACTACACGCTGGCGCGGACGGTGCATCGCGTCGAACTGACCACCAACTCGATCGGCGCCAACATTGATCCCAACAACTATCCGTGCGATTGGTTCGGCGATTACGAGACGACGTCGCGCCTGCTGGACCGGATGACGATCAGCACGGCCGACGCGCCGCTCATCATGTTTTTCGCGGCGGGCAACGAACGCGGCGGCGCCAACTGTGGCGCGCAATACCGCTCGATGTCGGTTCCGGCCAGCGCGAAGAACATTATCACGGTGGGAGCGACCACGAGCTCCGATGCCGTGGCTTCGTTTTCGTCATGGGGACCGACGGACGACGGTCGTTTGAAACCCGAGGTCTGCGCCACGGGTGTAGGCGTCACATCGTGTCGTCCGGGGCCGACGTACGGCTATCAGGACATGTCGGGAACTTCGATGTCCACGCCGGCCACGGCGGGAACGGCGTGCTTGATCCTGCAGCAGTGGCATCGTTTGTTTCCGGGCGCGTCCGATCCGCTGCCGGAAACGATGAAAGCGATTCTCATCAACTCGACGACGGATATCGGCACGGCAGGTCCCGATTTTCAGACGGGATTCGGTCTGGTGAACGGACTTTCGGCGGTACAGAATCTGCTCGGGGGCGGAGTTCTCGAGAGCGCTCTGGAAGTGGGCGAACAATTCGTACGCACGTTCACGGTTCCGAGTGGACTTGGCGAGCTGAATGTAAGCCTGGCTTGGAGCGACGTTCCCGCCGTCGGGAACGTGATCCCCACGCTGGTCAACGATCTGAATCTTCGTCTTCAGGATCCGCAGGGAACGACCCATGAACCGTGGCTCATGCGTCACCACAATCCGGGCGCGCCGGTAACGCGGGGCGATGATTCGGTGAACGTCTGCGAAAAGGTGACGGTGTCGAATCCGGCGGCGGGAGTCTGGACGCTGCGGGTGACCGGTGATCTCAACGGAAGTGAATCGCAGACGTTCGGTCTTTCCGCCAACATGGCATTGGTTCAATCCTGGGCGACGATTTCCGGGCAGATTCGCCGGGCCGATACGGGAGCGGGAATCGCCGGTCGGGTTATGATCATGGGCAGCTCGCAAGCGGCCAACACCGATGCGCAGGGGAACTACGTGATCTTCGTACCCGGTAACTCGCAGTATCCGCTGCAGGCCATTTCCTTCGGCTACGTGCCGCGCGATACGAATGTAACCGTTGCGGGTGGGAATGTGGCAGTCAATTTGTCGTTGGCAACCGCGCAAAACGGAACGATCTCGGGAGTGGTGCAGAATCAGTTTGGAGCTCCGCTCATCGGTTCGGTGGTGCATTTCCAATTCCCGATGGTGACCATCCCACCGGTCAACGTGAACGGAGTGGGATTCTACACGAACCTGCTGCCGGGCGCCAACTACTATGGCGTGGTAGCCGACTATCTGGGACAGCAGGCGTCCACGCGCGTGCTGATCCCGCAGCAGGGCTCGGTCACGGCGAACTTGACCATCAATGATCCGCGCTTCGGCCCGGCAGGTCCCGACGGCTATGGTTATTTCGCCTATGAAATCACCGATCCGGGTCCGAGCGCAGTCTACAACTGGCTGGAAATCAGTCCCGTCCTCGGCGGATCGGGAACTCCGGTAACCGGCGCGAGCGGGAATGACTGGCAGACGGTCGTGAACCTGCCGTTTCCCATTCGGTTTTACGGACAACAGCACACGGACATCAGCATCAGCGCGGATGGCTGGGTGCATCCGGGGGGACTCGTGACCGGTACGCAGCTTTACACGAATGTAGGCATCCCTACGGCCGGTGAGCCCAACGGCACGATCTGCCTGTTCTGGGATGATCTCTATCCGTATCATCCCCAGCGAGGCGGGGACGTTTCCTACTATCATGATACCGCCTTAGGTCGCTTCATCATCGAGTACAACGCGGTTCCGCACTACACTCCCCCCGAGAGCACGGTGACCGCGCAGATCATGTTCTACACGCTGGAAGCGCGCCCCACGGTGACCGGTGACAACGAATTCCAGCTTCAGTATCGCACGCTCAACTACCACGGGCCGGGTTCCGACGTGGACGCCGACGCGACGGTGGGAATCGAGAACGCCGCCGGCAACGACGGGATTCAGATCGTATACGATGGAGCCTACCACAATGCATGCTTCGAGCTCGGGCCGCAATATGCCCTGCGGTTCACGACCGGAGCGATTACCGGATACGGGACGGTTCAGGGCCAGCTCACGATGATTCCGCCGCCGCCCGACGTCACGCAAGCGACGATTGTGTTCGGTCAGTACAGCCTTCACCCGCAGCCGAACGGCAGTTTCTCTCGGGACAGCGTGATTGCCGGCACGTACACGTTCACCGTGACCTATCCGGGATATGAGACCGGCACGGCGGCAAACGTCACGGTCGCTCCCGACAGCACGGTTCAGCAAAATTTCGAGCTCTATCGTCTCGATCCGGTGCGGAATCTGTCCGGCATATACGACGCGTCCAGCACGCAGATTCGGTTGTGGTGGGAACCGCCGCGGTGGGAGAGTGGAGGTGGATTGGACGAGCTTTCCGGTTATCGGATCATGCTGGGCGTTACGGGACAGGTTGCCACCGTGACCGATACGTTCTACGTCTACCAAGTGCAGCAGACGCGGGAATACGACTTCTGGATCACGGCGGCCTATGAAGGTGGCTTATCCGACTCATCGAACCATTTCCGGATTTACGTTGATCTGTCGGTTGATCCGATGACGGATGCCGTGCCGGATGAGTTCTATCTGGCGCAGAACTACCCCAATCCGTTCAATCCCACGACGCAGATCGTGTACGGTTTGCCCGAGCCTTCCCACGTGACTTTGGCGGTGTTCGACGTATTGGGCCGGACCGTTGCGGTCTTACAGGACGGAAAACAGAATGCGGGTGTGTATCGAGCGACGCTGGACGGGAACCGGCTCGGTTCGGGAGTGTATTTCTACCGACTCAGCGCGGGAGAATTCGTTCAGATGAGGAAAATGCTGCTGGTGCGCTGACGGAGTTCGTTGATAGATCGCAACGTCATCGCATGACGACACGGGGTCGGCACATTAGTTGCGCTCTTCCGGAGGACGTCGTTTCTTATCCCGATATGCCGGAACCGCTACGGGTTCGGCATGACTTCCAAAGCCAATTTCAGATTCGCTCATGAAGGTCAAACCTCTCGCGATCCTTGAGGTTGTTCCCGCGATTCCCGAGCCGATTGCCGGTCTTCGGGAGCTTGCGTACAACCTTCTCTGGTCGTGGAATCCCGACATCGCCGCGCTGTTTCGGTCCTTGGACCCGGAAACTTGGCAGGCGACCGGCCACAATCCGGCCAAGATGTTGCGCGTTCTGTCGCAGCGGAAGCTCGACAATGCAGTTGCGAATCCGGCCTTCCTGGATCACTATCACCGCTGCAAGAGTTTCCATGACCACTACCTGAAGGAACCCGGCTGGTTCGACAAGGTGTGCGGGCACGCCCTGGTCAGCGAGATCGTTTACTTCTCGATGGAGTACGGTCTGTCGGAGTCCCTGCCCGTCTACAGCGGAGGACTGGGCGTACTCAGCGGCGATCACGTCAAGTCGGCTTCCGATCTCGGCCTTCCGCTGGTGGGAATCGGTCTGGCCTACCGTCAGGGCTATTTCCAGCAGCAGATCACGGCCGAGGGATTCCAGACCGAGGTGTATCCCGAGAACGATTTCGAGTCGTTGCCGGTTACCAAGGTCGTAGATGAGAAGGGCGAGCGTCTGAAAGTGTCCCTGAGCTTCCCCGGCCGGACGCTCTTTATCGGTGCGTTGAAAGTCAAAGTGGGCCGGGTGCCGCTGTATCTTCTCGATACCGATTTGCCCGAGAACAGTCCGGCCGACCGGCGCATCACCTACATGTTGTACGGCGGCGACAAGGAGACGCGGATTCAGCAGGAAATCGTGCTCGGGATGGGCGGAGTCGAGCTGCTGCGGCGACTCGGCATACCGACCACCGTCTGCCACATGAACGAAGGGCATTCGGCGTTCATTCAACTGGCTCGCATCGCCCACGCCAAGAACGAACTCGATCTCACACCGTGGGAAGCCATTCGGCTGGTCTCGGCCGGAACCGTGTTCACCACCCATACTCCCGTCCCGGCGGGAATTGACCAGTTCCCCCCCGAGCTCATGGATCGCTACTTCAGTCATTTGTACGTACCCATCGGCCTGACTCGCGACGAAGTGCTGGCTCTGGGATCCAAGCGTCCCGGAGTGTCGGGGCAGCTCTTCAACATGGCGATCTTCGCCATGAAGACCGCGAGTGCCACCAATGGGGTCAGCCGGTTGCACGGAGACGTATCGCGGAGTCTGTGGGAGGAGAGCTGGCCGAACCTGCCGCATGATGAGATTCCGGTGGACTACGTCACCAATGGAATTCATCTTCGCACGTGGATCTCGGACAATATGGCGGCCCTCTTCGACCGGCATCTCGGTCCGGAATGGCGGCGCAATCCCGATCATAAGGATCTGTGGGAGCGAGTCCGGGATATTCCCGACGAGGACCTGTGGATGGCGCACGCACACGGCCGGCAGCGGCTGGTGGAATTCGTTCGACAGCGGCTGTCCGAGCAGCGCGCGCGCACGTCCGGCGTGGAGATGAGTTCGGACGAAGCCGAAACTTATTTAGACCCTCGTTTGCTGACAATCGGATTCGCGCGCCGGTTCGCGACCTACAAGCGGGCCACGCTCCTCCTGCGCTATCCGGATCGTTTGCTCGCGCTACTCCGTGACTCGAAACGACCGATCCAGATCGTCTTTGCCGGAAAGGCCCATCCGGCCGATGATGCCGGCAAGGCTCTGATCCACGACATCATCTATTTTGCCCGGTCGCAGAACGTCGCCCACCGCCTCGTTTTCCTGGAGAATTACGACATGGTGGTGGGGCGGATGCTGGTTCAGGGTGTAGACGTGTGGTTGAACAATCCGCGACGGCCCCTCGAGGCCAGCGGAACGAGCGGAATGAAAGTCCTGGGCAACGGTGGCCTGAATCTGAGCATTCTGGACGGCTGGTGGGACGAGGCGTATGCCCCCGGCCTCGGCTGGGCGATCGGACGGGGCAAGGTGTATGGGGATGATACCGTACAGGATGACCGGGACGCTCAATCGCTCTTCGAGATGATTGAAAAGCACATCGTCCCCCTTTTCTACACGCACGATGACAGCGGCCTGCCGCGGCGATGGATCGCCCGCATGAAGGACTCGATTGCCGAGCTGGTCCCGCGCTTCAACAGCGTGCGAATGGTCAAGGAGTATTGTCAGGACTACTACGCTCCGGCGCTGGAACGCTGCCATCAGCTTCAGGCCGACAACTGCAACGCCGTTCGTCAACTGGCCGCGTGGAAGAATTGGATCAGGGCTAACTGGGAAAAAGTCAAGATCGTCGCCTTGCCGGCGCGATCGCAACGGATGATTACCTCAGGCACCGAGCTGGAGGTGGTGGCTAAAGTCGAGCTCGGGCCGCTGACTCCCGGAGACGTCGAAGTGCACGTCTATTACGGGCCGCTGCACACCGACGGGACGATTGCGTTCTCCGGTTTCCGGCCGATGGAGCCGCACGAAAAGGGAGGCGGATCGGTGTATCGGGGAACGATTGTCTTTCCCGATTCAGGGAAGTATGGATATACGGTTCGGGTGATTCCCTATCATCCGTTGCTCGGCAATCCGCTGCAAATGGGTTTGGCTCACTGGGCGGGCATTCTGCCGACCGAATAGCGCGGCCATCGAAAAAAAGGAAACGCAACGGCGACTCCGGACGGGAGTCGCCGTTTTATTTCGGGCATGGATGAGGAATCGGCCGCTATTCGCGATAGATCCGATCGGGGGTGGCGATCAGAACCGTGTGCTGCCGGTCCACTATGTTGACACGCAGGACATAGTTCTGGCTCGCGTCAAGTTGGTAGGAAGCCCACTGAAACGTGTTGCTGGGCGGACATCTTCCATAGGATAGGCCGTCCGGACCCACCAGTTGTGACTTCAAGTCATCATAGGATGCCACCGCCACTGGGTAGCCCCCATAGTCGGTGGCATAGATGGCAAGCAGTTTTCTCACCAGATCGAGATCGTAGGTGGCTGCCGCCTGCCGGCTCTTGTCCTGCAGGTTCATGTAGCGCACAATGGCCAGTCCGGCCAGAATGCCGACAATCACGACGGCGATGAGCAGTTCGTAGAGAGTGAAGCCGCGAGGCCGACGGCGCCTCATCCCAACCTCCATTCTGTTGCCGATTCACGACGGACATCAGTAGTTCGGCGCAAAATGGATACCATTCGGGCTACCTGGCGCGTCGCGCAGGTTTGGTTTTTTTCGATGCGGGGCGAAGGACACGGTAGAGACAGGAAGTCATGAGGAGGATGATACTGACCCAGAAGCCAATCATGAGAATCCAGCCGGTGGTGTTCATTCATCACCTCCAGTGAGTTTCGGAAATCGGCCCAACCGGTGCGCCCGATAGATGAGGTACAGTAAAAACAGAAGGATGACAAACATGATCCCGCGGGTGATACCGATCATCAGGGCTTGAGTCGGATCCGTAATACTTTGCATCGTGGCCGTCGGCCACCAGTCCTGGATTCCCCAGAAGACGAGCAAAGCGATCAGATATACCGGCATCACGTACTTGATGATATACTTGTAGATACCGGGCACTCGGATTTCCGCACCCCGGTGCATCTCGATGAAGCCCTTGTTAATGCCGAGGAAGAAAGCAAAGATCAGGACCATTACGAGTGCCGATATGACGGGGAGAACGCTGCCCGCCCAGAAGTCCATTTCGTCGAGGGTTCCCCAGCGCATGGTTCCGATCAGGAAGCCGGTGATGAGGAGATTCGCGCAGGCCACCAGCACAATCGCCCGGCCATGCCCGATATTCAGCTCATCCTTCAGGAACGTGATCAGCGGCTGGATCAGTGAGACGGAGGAGGTGACTCCGGCCAGGAAGAGAAGGAAGAACCACAGGAATCCCATGATGCCGCCCGCTCCCATCTGCGCGAACACATAGGGCATGGTAATAAAGCCGAGGCTGAAAGCTCCGCTATTGGCGATCTCGGCCGCTCCGGCTGCACCGAAAAACGTGGCGGCGGCGACGATGGCGATACTCCCGCCCAAGACCACTTCAGTGAACTCATTGGTAGACGCTGCCGTCAGAGCGGAGAGCGTCACGTCGTCGCGGCTCCGAAGGTAGCTCGCGTAGGCCATGATCGCACCCATTCCCACCGACAGAGTGAAGAAGATCTGTCCGGTGGCCTCGATCCATACCCGCGCAGAAGCCAGTCGCGACCAGTCGGGATTCCACATGAAGCCGAGCGCATTGCCCACGTTCCAGTCCGGGTGGACGGAATCGGGAGTGCCGAGAGTCAAGACCCGCACGACCAGCACGAAGGCACAGGCCAGCAGGATGGGCATTCCGATTCGAGCCAGGTATTCGATTCCCTTGCGGATCCCCTTGAAAATCACCCAATAGTTCAAGAGAAACACGATCAGAAATACGGTGATCGCCGTCCATGGCCCATCGAAGTAGGCATTCGATTCGGCCCCCACGAAACCGTTCAGGAACTTGTCCATCTCGCCGCGGGCGATGGCATCGTCCCATGTACCGGTGGCCGCAAAGAAGCTGAAGGCCAGTGTCCAGCCTTCGATAAACACGTAGTAGAAGTTGATGGTCAGGGGGATGAAGATGGTGACAACACCGAGGTACTTCGCCCACGGACGGCCCTTGGTCAGGCGGTGGTATACTCCAGGACCGCTGCCGTGGGAGTGTTGACCGCCGTACCGGCCCAGGGTCCACTCGACCCAGGCGAGGGGGATACCCAGAACAATCAATGCGATGAGATAGGGGACCATGAAGGCTCCGCCGCCGTTGGCGACAGCCCGTACCGGAAAACGGAGGAAATTCCCAAGCCCGACTGCACTTCCGGCGACGGCGAGGATCACGCCCAATCGCGATCCCCATTGATCGCGTGCCTTCACTGAGTTGGATTCCTTCATGCGGGGGATTCTCTATCTATTGAACCATCCGATTTGCGGGAGTATACGGCGATTACACGAGAAGCTCAAGGGATAGATGATGCTGACTGCAGGAAACGGATGAATCGGTCGGTCAGGACTTCAATCATCGGGATTCTCCCGCCAAGTGAAATAGCCGATGTTCGGGTTATGCTTGAAGTCGCAGGCCTCAAATAGCCGTATGCTGGCAGTATTCTCAGCCTCGATGAGTGCTCCGATTACCAGTGCTCCAGCCTCTTTCAGTCCCTGACGGGCGGCCGCAATAACAGCCTTGGCCAGTCCCGTCCGACGGAAGTCGGGATCGGTGGCCAGTCGTTCTATCCAACCTTTCCGACCGTCCTGACTTACAATCGCCGCACAAGCAAGGGTTTCTCCGGCAAAGGAACCCCAACCGCCCGGAGCGGCTGCGCTGAGGTGCCTTGCCAACTGATCCTCGCGATCCCGACCGTGGGGCCGATAGGGTAGACTCGCGCGATCCCACAGCCGGTATAAACTGGTTAAGTCAGATGGTCTAAGTGGCCGTATGTCGGCTATTTGATGAAACATATCAACAGCCGGAGGTAAACCCCTATCGGTTAGACCACGCATCATGAGATGCCCGGCTGCACGCATTCCCTCAGACTTGTAGAGTCTCAAAGCTTCCGCATTGGCTGAAGAAACGAGCAGCCAAAGCTCTGCGCAATGCCGCTCTTGAGCTCTTGATTGTGCGAAATCGAGCAGTGCCCGCCCGATACCCCGCCTGCGAAAGGGTTCGGCCACAGTGATGTCCCAGATCCACATTTCGAGCTGGCGGTTGAACACGTTGCGGATTATGTGAAGCCAGATTTGAGCCGCGTATTCTCCTGCAGGCGATTCAGCGAAGTAGATCTCGCTATCGGGAGTGAAGGCATAATCCCGCACGAACAGCGAGAAGTCCTGCTTCATCTTGTCGGCCGGAACGCTCGGTCTACCGTGCATGAAGGCACAGGTGGAAGAGCCAAGCTTGATGAAGGAGGGAAGTTGGGCGGAGGTCAGCTTGTGGAGGCAAAAACCCGGTTGGCCGGACAACTCAATCAATGTTGGGGATGAGATAGTCAGCGGTATGCCTCTCCAAATTGTCGGTTTTGTAATGTTTTAAACATGGCAATCGCAAGGGAAGTGGAGTTTCGGGTATTCTAAATTGGCGGTTGAGATTGAGTTGGCCAGAGAAGTAATTGTCCGTCAGTTCTTCTTCATGATTGGTAATAGCTTAGAATCGGATGGAACAAGTCAATATTTGAATTCGTATATTGAGGTAAAGATTCCCATTGTGGTAGTCTTGCCCAAGCAAACAAGGAGGTCTTTCAATGATCAGACAGCTGGGAACCGTGCTGGCCATCATGGCAGGATTGACAGTAGTGCTGATTGGCGCAGATAGCTATGCCTGTGGCGGAAAGAACGCCGGAACGAAGACGGCCGCCGCCTGCGGGACAAAGTCAAGTGCAACAACCACATCCTGGACATCCGCCGCCGGTGTCGAGAAGGGCTACTATGCGGCCAACGTCTACGAAGTGCGGGACGGCCATCAATTTGCCGTGTATGAAGGCAAACGCTTCGAAGTAACCGACGCCACTCCCTACACACAGGTTGGCGAGGCCCGCTACTACTTCGCGGACAAGGATTGCCAGGTTTCGTGCACGAAGACTCTGGGTGCTAAGGCTGATGCGATCAATCAGGAGGCTGTAGCGCTGGCTACCGCCGAAGGCAACGTCGAGAAAATGGAGAATGGACGGAAGATAGCTATCTGTCCGGTGACAGGCAAGGAGTTCGCGGTAACCGGGAACACACCGACTCGGGTCATGGATGGGAAGAAGTTCTATCTGGCATCGGCGGAAACGACCGAAGCCGGACGCTGAACTCTCGGTTCAATCCGGTATTCCGGCCGCGAGGACGATGGTCTTCGCGGCCTTTTCTCTTGTTTGGAGGAAGAAATTGATTTTGTTAACTTTAGAGATTGATGTAGGTTGCAGAGGCATAGAATTGGCTCATGAGACCGAGCGTTTACTCTACGCTCTAAATTAGGATTTTATAGGTGTTGTGCAAGACCTCTGGGGGATGTGGGTCCAGATGCCGGATTCCCGGTTTGACAGACGATGCTTGACAACTTGGGGACAGTTGATTATATTTCAGTTTCGCCAAAGTTACCTTTGGGCCTGTGGCGCAGTTGGGAGCGCGTCTGAATGGCATTCAGAAGGTCAGGGGTTCGAATCCCCTCAGGTCCACGAAGCGATTGGAAAACTTAAAATTACAAACTACAAACTGCAAATGAACCGGCTGACAATCGGTTTCTTTTAAAGTTTGAAGTTTTTAATTTTCAGTTTGTTACATGCGGGAGTAACTCAGTGGTAGAGTTCCACGTTGCCAACGTGGCTGTCGCGGGTTCGAATCCCGTCTCCCGCTCGAAAAGGATGAAGGATGAAGGATGAAGGATGAAGCCGAGGCGCCCGGCACAGATCGTCCTTCATTTCTCGTCAATCATCCGTGTGCGGCGCCGTAGCCAAGTGGTTAAGGCGGAGGTCTGCAAAACCTCTATTCAGCGGTTCGAATCCGCTCGGCGCCTCCCCGACAACACCCGGCTTCACCGGTGCTCCGACCTGCCGGGGTGGTGGAATGGTAGACACAGGGGACTTAAAATCCCCAGGGGCCAAAAGCTCCGTGCCGGTTCGAGTCCGGCTCCCGGCACCGATGGGCTTCCGCACGCTCCCTTTTGAAGCCGTGCCTTGCACAGCATGACCTGTGATGTGTAGGGTTGTGCTGTTTCTCATTATCGAGATCGGATCAAAGGCGGAGCATCTCCCCGTCTGCGAGATTCCGGCAGGGTCACAGACCCCTGCTCGGCGAACCTTTTGGGCGATTAGCTCAGTTGGTTAGAGCGCTTGCGTGACATGCAAGAGGTCACAAGTTCAAATCTTGTATCGCCCACAAGAGTCCATAGAAAATTTGGCGAGAAAACGGGATGCAGTCCATTCACTCCAAGTTCACTTCGGCCCACGTCAAAGGAGTATTCACAATGTTAACTCTGAAACGGGCTCTCTATCTTCCGATGATTGCTTTGCTCGCAATCAATGGCTGCAACAATGAAGAGCCCGCAGAGCCCATAACTGATGATATCCAATGTGATGGAACGTTTTCTGAAAATTTCTCTAACCTTACAGAGACGATTGTAGGTAGTGGCAATGAAATACATAAGCAATTCAGTGAGAATGGGACACCCAAATGGTACACCTCATGGTGGCAAGAGGACGGGAAATGGCACTACAAGTATGAGAATGTTATCTATGACGAGCAAATTGGAAAAATGAAGTTCCGATATAATCGAAATAATAGCGATGCTGCAGAACCGTATGTCAGCGGCGAAATATGGACAGGCTCGCCGCAAGACAACAAGAAGTTTCTATAC
>JAHJDG010000060.1 GCA_018812265.1 bacterium
CGGCCTCCCCACCTGGCCAAGCCCCACGTGGATGCTGATCTTCGCGCCATGCATTCTGATCGGACTGGGACTGCTGTACTGGGTGATTTTCCGCGGATTGCGCGGCGACAGACTCGCGTTCCGACTGGGACTGGCGGGAGTGCTGCTATGGGCGGGAGCTCTGGCCCTCGAAGCGACGCGGGGGTGGATGATCGGCCTGGGCTGCGATCCGGTGTGGGGAGGCGCGCGGCCGCAGCCGGTGCTCGAAGAGCTGTTCGAGCTGGCGGGAGGAACGCTGTTGCTCGCGGGGATGGCGAAGAAACTGGGGAAAAGCGAAAACACGAAAGCGTAAATGAGACGTTAGGGGTGAGAAATGAGATCCCCCTTTGTCCTCCCGTAAACGGGGGGAGAATGAGATTAAAATGATCCTGAAGACGCATCCCGATAATCCGCCGATCCGGCACATCCGGCGGGCGATAGAAGCTCTCGAAGCGGGCGAGCTGATCGCCTATGCCACGGACACGGTGTACGGCCTCGGCTGCGACATCGGCCACAAGTCGGCCATCGAGCGGGCGCTGTCCCTCAAGGGATATTCCCGCTATCACGCGCTGTCGTTTCTGTGCGCCGATCTTTCCGATATTCCCCGCTATGCGCGGGTGGACAATCCGGCCTACAAGATCATGAAACGGTGTCTGCCCGGCCCGTTCACGTTCGTGCTGCCGGCCACGCGCGACGTGCCGAAACTCCTCCTGACCAAACAGCAGACGGTGGGAATCCGGGTTCCCGATCATCCGGTGTGCAACACGCTGCTGCGCGAGTTCGGGCGGCCGATTCTCTCGACCAGCGTGACCAATCGAAACGGAGACAAGATTCTCGATCCCGAAGACATCGCGAAAGAATGGCCGCACGAGATCGCGATTGTTCTGGATTCGGGGATCTCGGACGGGAATTCCTCGACGGTGGTGGACCTGACCGACTCCGATCATCCGGTCATTCTCCGCGCAGGCAAAGGAGACCCGGCCCTGCTCGGGTGAACGCGGTGAACCGCTCTGCCGCGAGTTTTTGGTCTTGGCTCGGTCGCGCAGTTCCCGGATGGGGAAGCGCGCTGCGAAGAAGCGTAGCCGCGCGCATTCTGCTTTTTGTACTGGTTCTGGTGGCGGTGGAACGCAACGCCGCGCCGTGGAATCTGGGCTGGATCCGCTCCGACGAAGCCGAAGAGATTGCCGAGCGATTCCTGCTGGCCCAGGAAGCGCAAGTCCACAAATACACGCTGATTCGGGCGGTGGAACATCGCCCGCAAGGTATGTGGCGTCCGCGGGGGAACGAAGAGCGCTACGGAGCCGAACCGGCCATCGGCTACATTCTCCGCTATTTCCGTCCCCACGAACAGGACGGCTGGACAATCAGCGTTTCGCCCATCGGCCGCATCTATCGCGTCCGCCGCCAGCGGCTCGACGACGAACCGGCACAGCGGGTCGAACGGAAACTTGCGCTCGATCTGGTGCGGATCAAGTTGCGGACGGAGTTGCATCTGGCCGCCGACAGCCTGCGACTCGTCTCCGATTCCACGGTTTCGCAGCCGCAGCGCAGCGACTGGTATTTCACCTTCACGCACGCGCTGCCATCGGACACGTCGGCCACGCTGGAGGTGAAGCTGGCGGGCGAAGCGATCACGCAGCTTTCCTACGAGGGGTTTTCCCCGATGGCGGGAACGGCTCCCGCGGAATCGCCTCGCAACCGGCGGACGATCGGCCTCGCGTTGATTCTGATCGGTGTTTTTCTCAGCATGCATTATCATCGCACGCCGCTGGCGATTCGCGCGGGGGTGCTGTGGGCGGGGGTGTTGTTCCTGCTGGCGGTGGCGGTGCGGGCGCTGACGTTTTCGCAGGCGGTGATTCTCATGCCGTGGGATTCGCCGCTTACGGGATACCTCTCGCGGGTGGCGCTGGCGGGATTCATCGAATCGCTGCAGGCGGCCATCGTCCTCGGCATGGTGGTGGCGACGGGCGAATCGCTGTCGCGCGACGTGTTTCGCGGCTCGACGAGTCTCAGCCGGCTGGCTCCGGGACTTCTTGGCTGGCGGGCGGCGTGGGCGCGGGCGGCGCGCTGGGCGCTGCCGTGCGCGGCCGTGGTGGTGGTTTACGAGACGTTGGCGTCGCATTATCTGACTCCCCTCGGACTGGCGGGAAAAGTTCCCGATATGATCGCCAATGCACTGTCCTCGCCGTGGCCGTACGCCGCGCTGCCCGCTCAGATTGCGGTTTCGGTGCTGTGGGAAGAGACGGTGTTCCGGTTGTGGTTGATCGCGCTGGTGATTTTCTGGATGCGCTCGCCGGTGATGGCGGTGCTGTTGACGGCGGCGACGGCCACCTGGTTTGCGGGCTACGATCTCAGCCAGTTCATGACGGCGGGAGCGTTGTTCTACGTGTTGTGGGCGATCATCGCCGGGTGGCTCATCGTTCGCGTGGGAATCGTCTCGGCCATGCTGTTCCACGCGCTCTCGGTCGGTGCGTATGCGACGTTGGTGATGATGTGGACGGGGTTCGGCGCGGCCATCGGCGTGACCACGCTTTCGGTGATACTGCTCCTGATTTTGGTGATCGCCCGCGATTCCACTCCCCGCGCGCAACCGGCACCGGTCGTTGTTGAATAGCGGGCCTGTGCGAAAACTATTCCGACCGTTGACAAATCAACTTAGACTCATTTGGGAGAGAAGATGAACATCCTGCTTCTTCTGAAAGCGGTCGCCGACAGCGAAGCGAGTATTCGTCCCGCGTCCGACGGCAAGTCGGTGAATCTCGACGGCATCAGTTGGGTCTTGAATCCCTATGACGAGTACGCCGTGGAGGAAGCGCTGAAAATCCGTGAAGCCGACGGATCGGGCGAGGTGTTTGCGGTCTCGTGCGGCGGAGACGAGGTTCCGAAGGTGCTGCGGACGGCGCTGGCGATGGGCGTGGATCGGGCGGTGCACGTCAAAGGGCCGCTCAGTTTCGATCCGCTGGCCACGGCCAGGGTTCTCGCCGCCGCGGTCAAGGGCATGAAATACGATCTCATTTTATGCGGCAAGCAGGCGATTGACCACGATCATCACGGAGTGGCGGTGATGGTGGCCGAACTGCTCGATATTCCATCGGTGTCGGTGGTGACCAAGCTCGAACGGAACGCTACGAAAATTCGCTGTCATCGCGAGGTGGAAGGCGGCGTGGAGATTATCGAGACGTCGCTGCCTTGTCTTATCACTTGTCAGAAGGGTTTGAACGAACCGCGCTACGCTTCGCTGAAGGGCATCATGGCGGCCAAGAAGAAGCCGCTCGAAGAAGTGGCAGCTCAGTCTGTCGCCGCGGAGGTGGAGGCGCTCGAAATCAAGTCGCGTCCGCCCCGTCAGCCCGGTGAAGTCATTGGCGAAGGTGTGGAGGCCGTGCCGATTCTGGTCAAGAAACTGCGCGAAGAAGCGAAGGTGATTTGAGAGGACGAAGATGAAAAAACGAAGCTACATCGCATTCGTCGTGCTGGCCATCGTGTTTGCCACGCTGGCGCTACGCGAAGTCGTCCTGCTGGGATTTGAGTTCGGCCGCTGGGCGCGACTGCTCACGATTGGGTTTGCCTCGGCCGCGGCGGGAGCATTCGTGGCGGCGGCGGTGCGGGCGAGGCGGGCAGCGCGAAATCAAACGGAAGAATGAACCGAACCACTCCCCCGCAACCGTCGCCTACTCCCAAGCCGGCCACAACGTTTGTCGGCAGCTTTGTGATTGCCGACACGCTGCTGGTGATCGCCGTTCTCATTCTGGTGTTCCGGTGGGAAAAGCTGGGCGTTCTGGAGAGTGGACTGGCAGTGCTGTTCGGGATCGGCGCGGTCTTCTTTTTCGTCAAGGGAATCCGCGCGATCTTCGCCTCCCGCAAGCCACCCAAGCAAGAGGAGCCGTGGAAACCGATCGAGCCATAATCCGCCTGCGCGAGGGCAACGCGCGATTTGAAGCGGGGGATGTACGCGCCAAGCCCATTAACGAGGAGTTCCGTCGGCAATTGGCCGAGGCACAAAAACCGTTTGCGTGCGTGATTACCTGTTCGGATTCGCGGGTCGCTCCCGAGATCGTATTCGATCAGAATCTCGGCGATCTGTTCGTCGTGCGGGTGGCGGGTACGGTATCGAGCGATGAAGTGACGGGATCGGTCGAGTTCGCCGTTCAGCAACTGGGCGTGCCGCTGGTGGTGGTGATGGCTCATGCCAATTGCGGGGCGGTGGCCGCCGCATTGTCCGGCCAGCCGATTTCAGGTGCACTGGCGGAGATCATTGATCGCCTTCGTCCGTTTGTCGCACCCGCGAAAGAAGGCGGCCATGAAGGTCGCCGGCTCGAGGCGGAAGTCAGCCGCCGCAACACGCGGCACGTCATCGAGTCGCTGATGACGGACTCTTCCGCCATTGCCCATGCCGTGACGAAGAACCGGGTCGGATTGCATCGCGCGTACTACGATCCGGCCAGCGGGCACGTGGAGTGGGATTTTTAGTGGAGGGACGACGCAACACGCAGCAGAAGACACGGGAGACAGGGAGCAGATGAGATGAGGGAGATTTTTCGAGTTCTTTGGCTGACGATCCTGCTGACCGGGACGGCGGCAGCTCTTTTGGCGCAAACCCAAACCACGGCCCGCCAGTACAGCTACCTGCATCCGGCGGACTCCATCTACTGGGAATTGAAGCTGGAAGCCGGCGACATCTTGGAGTGGAGTCTGTGGCTGGCTCCCGCCGCCGCGCTGTGCCGGACCGAATTGACGATTGAGTCGTCGGTGGAAGGCGTGCGCGACCGCCGCGAGTTTCCGATGCAGGAAACCGACGTACGGGACAAATTGAAAGTCGAGCGCGGCGGGGACTACCGGCTCAAACTGAAGACCGAGGGGGCGTCGGGCCGGTTGGTTTCGCTGGGAGTGTGGGCCCAGCTCGACCAGAAAACGGCCAATCCGTTTCCCTTGCCGAGTCTGCAGCGGTTTAATCGGCAACTCTCCGATGGAGACGTGATTGCCGTTTCCTTCGAGTTTGCGGCTCCCAAGAAACTGAACTTCACCGATCTTTTCGCGCTCGATTTGCCTACCGATCTGGTTCGGATGTGGGTGAAGACCGCCGAAGGGGATTCGCTGCCGGCCACGGCCACCGTCAAGCGGTGGGTCGGCGATCCGGGGCGGATCACGCTGCGCGGCAAAGGGCCGCAAGGCGGGCGAGTGACGTTGCGGCTCGAAGTGAACATGCCGTTTGCCGGTGATGCGACGGTTTTTCTCGCTCCCGGCGGCTTTCAACCGTCGTGGATTCCCAATCAGGCGCGGATGCTGATCGAGCACGTGCACGACACCTGGCAGGCGGTGATCGTGCCGCCGGTTTCGGCGCAGATCGAGTCGCTGCGAATTGCCCCGCCCGACGTGAAAAGAGCCGAGTATGCCGCCCTAGGCCTTCGCGCCCGCGGACACGACTCGCTGACCGTTGCGCATTTCGCGGCGATCTATGCCGAGCGCGACAGCTTGCTGGCTCTGCGCCGCGAACGGACTCTGCAAAGCGCGGAGTACGATACCGTTTTTCTGATCGGCCGGCATGCGTTCGTGCCGCCGAAGCTGCAGTTTACTCTAACCACTCCGCTGGTCGGCTCCATGCCGGTGAAGTTTTCCGGAAGGCGGAACCTGCAGCTCACGTGGTTTGTCGAAGGTCGGGCCGTGGATGCCGCGCGCTGTCAGCTCTACGAGTGGCAATACGACGAAGCGAAGATCGCACCGCTGAAAGTCCCTGAGGAATCCTTCTGGGACGGCAGCATCGTTCCGCTTGAGCCGCAGTTGCGCACGCATTCCGTTGGCTCTTTTGACAAGCCCAATCTCTCGACTCTGGTGCCGCCGGAAGAGCGACGGCTGGAGACGTTCATTGAAAACGGCGTGCAGAATAATGACGCCAGCCAACGCGTGTGGGGGTACTACCTCTGGAATCCCACCCGCAGCACGGTCTATCTTGTCTATCGCGAGACCTATCCCGTACAGCGTCCGGCGCTCTACGAACTTTCGAAATGGCCGGTCGGCGCGAAAGTCCTGCTCGGAGTGTTGGTTCTCATTGCAGCAGGGGGAGTGTGGGCCGCGTTCGAGTTGCGGACGAGAGACCGGCGACGCAAGCGGCGGGCGCAGGAGCTGGCCGATGAACTCGAAAAGGCGCGTCAGGTCCAACTCAAGCTACTGCCCGAGGGACCGCTGGCCGTCGCGGGACTCGAAATCTTCGGCATTCATCAGAGTATGCAGTCGGTGGGCGGCGACTACTATGACTTCTTCCCGCTTGAGGACGGGCGGATCGTCATCTGCATCGCCGACGTGACCGGTCACGGCTTGCCGGCCGCCTTGGTCATGGCCAACTTGCAGGCGGCGCTGCGTGCGGTGGCGCCGACGGGCCGTTCGCTTTGCGATATGGCCTATATGCTCAATCAGGAAATTTTCAAGCGCACCACGCCGGACAATTTCGTGACCATGCTGATGGCGGAAATCTCCGCCGATCGCAAGACCCTATCCTACTGCAACGCGGGACATAATCCGGGCTACGTCGTGCGCGCCAACGGCGACGTCATCGAGCTGGAGGCGGGCGGCATCATGCTGGGGGCGATGGACATGTTCCCGTTTGAAGAAGGCAAATGCGATCTCGCCTCCGATAATCTCATCGCTCTCTACACGGACGGAATTCCCGAAGCCGAGATCGGCGGCGAGATGTTCGGCTACGAAAAACTCAAGTTCTATCTCCAGCAGGAACGCAAGAAGCCGCTGCCGGACGTGGGGCGTGATCTGCTCCGCCGCGTCACTCCCACCGGCGCGCAGGCCATCGAGGACGACATGGCGCTGGTGCTGGTGCGCGTGCTGTAGCGGGAGCCGCGCGGATCTGACAAAGCAAATTGACTCAAACATAGGTGGTTTCTCACATGTCCACTCTTCTTGTACTCTGTGAATCCAAGAGCGGAAAACTCAAAGCCGTCACGCGCGAAGCGGTGAGCGCGGCGGCGAAGATCGCGAAAGCACTCAATGCGAGCGTCGTGGCCGTGCATATTGGCGAAGTCGAGGACGCAGCCGGTCTCGGAGCGTTCGGCGCGGGCAAGGTCATTCAGGCAGTTTCACCCGAACTCACGGCCTACTCGACGGAAGGTTTCGCGCAGGCTGCCGCGGAAGTCATCAAGACCGCAAAACCGATTGCCGTATTCATTCCCGCCACGATTCGCGGCAAGGATCTCGGTCCAAGACTGGCGGCGCGGCTTGGTCATACGCTGCTCTCCGACTGCACCGACGTGCGGGTCGCGGGCGGCAAGATCGAAATCATGCGACCGATGTATGCGGGCAAGGTGAATATGTGGGCGCGACCCACCAGCGAATGTCCGCTTATCGGTCTGCGGCCGAAGGCGTTTCTGGCCGAGGAAACCGGAACCGCAGCCGCACAAGTTGAGAGTCGTAACGTCACGGTGGATGCCGGCAAGATTCGCGCGCGCGTAGTGGAAGAGAAGCTTCAGGAAGGCGGACCGGTGGACGTGACCGAGGCCGACATCATCGTCTCCGGCGGACGTGGTCTGAAAGGCCCTGAAAATTTCGGGATGATCGAGGAACTCGCAAAGATCCTCGGTGCGAGCGTGGGCGCTTCCCGTGCGGCGGTGGACGCGGGCTGGCGACCCCACTCCGAGCAAGTGGGACAGACGGGTAAAGTCGTCTCCCCCACGCTCTACGTTGCAGTGGCGATTTCCGGCGCGGTGCAGCACCTCGCGGGAATGAACAGCAGCCGCGTGATCGTGGCCATCAACAAGGACGCCGACGCGCCGATCTTCAAGGTCGCCACCTACGGCATCGTCGGCGATGCGTTCCAGGTCGTTCCCGCATTGACCGAGGCGATTGGAAAGGCGAAGGCGGAAGGGTAGAACAACTTCCACTATACCACTCATATGACATTCCAGGGGAGGGGTTGGATGTGAAGAACTCAATTGCGTGGCTGTGTTTTTTCCCGGTATTGTTGTGGAATCCGGTTTGTTCTCTCGCTCAGCCGGATACGGTTTGGACGAGGCACTACGGCGGAAGCGGCGAAGAAATCTGCCGGGCGCTTATTGAAACCTCCGACGGCGGCTATGCGTTACTCGGCCAGACAACGACGTATGGGGCGGGCAGTCGCGACTTCTGGCTGGTGCGCACCGATCCGCTCGGACAGGAACTGTGGACGCAGAGCTACGGCGGCAGCGGTTTGGAGATTGGCTACGCTCTGTGCGAGACGGACGACGGAGGATTTATTCTCGCCGGCCAAACCAACTCGCTCCCCGGCGGCAACAACGCATGGATTGTACGGACGACGGCCGGCGGCGATACGCTGTGGACGCGCAAACTGGGCGGCAGCCAGCGCGACGAATGCTACGCCATCGCAAAAACTCCCGACAGCGGTTTTGTCTGCGCCGGCTACACGGCCTCCTACGGAGTGGCGGGGGATTTCTGGCTGGTCAAGCTGAATGCGGCGGGCGACAGTCTGTGGAGCCGCACCTACGGCGGCTCAGGACAGGACATCTGCTGGACGCTGACGCAAACGCCGGACGGCGGTTTTCTTCTGGGCGGGCAGACGCAATCCTTCGGCGAAGCGCACAACACCGCGCCTAACTTTTGGGTCGTGCGCGTGAATTCGAGCGGCGACACATTGTGGACGCGAGCGTTCGGCGGTTCGGGAATTGACGTCTGCACGTCGGTCGCGCTCATGCCCGACAGCGGATTTATTATCGGCGGATACACCCAATCGTTCGGCGCGGGACGGGAAGACGCGTGGCTCGTGCGCTTAAACACGAACGGAGACTCGCTGTGGGGACGCACCTACGGAACCGGCCGCTCGGATTTCTGCACTCACGTATTATCCGGCCGCAACGGCGATTGCTTCTTGACCGGATGGACCACCGGCGTTTCGAGCGCCGATGACTATTGGCTTCTGAACGCGGACACGTCCGGCGCTATACGTTGGCAGCGCACCATCGGCGGTCTGTCTCCCGACCAGTGCCACGCGGCGATCTCGCAGGGAGACAGCTTCTTCCTGATGGCGGGCGGAAGCTACAGCTTCACTTCCGGCGGTCAGGATTTCTGGCTCGTGAAGACGCGGGCGGAGCGACCGACCATTTACGTCGGTCCCGATCCGCTTCTGTTCGGAGACGTGCACGTCGGCAGCGATCGCGTGGATAGCGTTTTAATCAGCAACGTCGGCGACGTCAGCTTCACCGTGCTGGGAGTATCGGTTCCCTATGGTTTCCAGGCCTCGTTTTCCGGCGAATATCCGCTCGCACCGTATCAAAGCGCGTGGATGACGGTGGCGTTCCTTCCCGATTCCGAGCGCGAATATTCCGGCATGTTGTACGTGCAGAGTACGGCGGAGGCGGGCGATTCCTGCGTGACGCTGCTCGGAAGGGGAATCGGTCTCTCGACTGACGAGCGCGCCACTGTTCCGCGGGAATACGCTCTTCAGGTGTATCCGAATCCGTTCAATTCGCGCGCGGCCATTTCCTATGCGATCCCTCGCGTGGAATATGCCAGCGTGATCTTGTACGATCTCACCGGCCGACGAGTCCGTTCACTTGTTGCTGGAATTGCCGCCGCCGGTTTGCACCGAATCCGTCTCGACGGAACGGATATTCCAACCGGAGTGTATTTCGTTTCCCTCCGGACACCATCATATCAGACTTCGCAGAAGCTGGTACTACTCAAGTAAGCCCATGCTCTATCGTTTTTTTGTGATTTCTTTTTTCGTAGCGGCCGGTCTCGCGGCTTCCGCCGTCTTCGCCCAAACGCCCGCGCTCGACAGTCTTTTTATCGCGTCGCAAGCCGCCTACGATGAAGGCAATTTCGACGAGGCGGAACTCGCCGCGTTGCGTGGACTGCGCGCGGGAACGGAACTTGACGAACTGGATCTACTCAAGTTCCACGTGATTCTCGGATACGTTTATGTGGCGCGCGATCAGAAGGACGCGGCCATGCGCGAGTTCACGCACATCCTGTCCGTCAATCCGGCCTCCGAACTCGATCCGGTGATGACTTCGCCGAAAATTCTCGAAGTCTTCCGGCAAGCACGCGCCGACTACATGCTGCGGGTGGCGTCGGAGCCGGCCGTCTATCGGATGCCGCAGGCCGACGTGCGACTTTCGGCTTCGTGGCGGTCGCTGGTGCTGCCCGGTTGGGGACAGCTCTACAAACAGCAGAAAGTCAAAGGCTCGGTGATTGCGGCGGCGCAAGCGCTGTCGCTGGCCGCGCTCGTTTTCTTACAGATCGAGACCGATCGCCGCCACAACGATTATCTGGCGATCCGCGACTACCACAATCCCATCGTGGAGGATCGCTACAATGAGTATCGCCGGGCCTGGCGAGTCCGTAACGCCGTCGGCTACATCACGCTCGGCATCTATGCCGCCAACTATCTCGATGCACTCTACTATCCGGTGTTCAAGAAGAAACCATGAGCTACCTCGTTCACCGTGACTGCCGCCACTTTCGCGGCGATATTCCCTGCAAACTGCACAAGCGCGAAGGCGTGATCTGCGACGGCTGCTCGCACTACGACCGCGTGGATCAACGGATTCTCATCATCAAGCTGGCGGCGGCGGGCGACGTCATTCGCACCACTCCGCTCCTGCGGCGCATTCGCAGCGAGCGTCCCCACGCCTGGATTACGTGGCTGACCGAGACTCCCGAAGTCGTGCCCCCGCGCGCGGTGGATCCGATGGGGGCCGATGAAGTCCTGCGCTGGGGATACGACGGCGGACTCATCATCGAGGGCACGCCGTGGGATTGGTTGATCCTGCTCGACAAGGATCGTCCGGCCGGTGCACTGGCCGCGCGCTGCAACGCGCTCATGCGGTCGGGATTCACGCTCGAAGGCGGACGCCCCGCCGGACTCGACGAAGCCGCGCACGCCAAACTCCTCACGGGCATTGACGATAAGCTCAATCGCGCCAATACGCTCAGCTATCCGCAGGAAATCTTCCGCATCTGCGGATACGAATTCATCGGCGAGGAATACGTCCTCGATCCGTGTCTCGAACAGTCCGTTCCTGACGGAATACCCAAAGACCGGCCGCTCATCGGACTCAACACCGGTTGCGCTCCCCGCTGGAAAACGCGACTCTGGCCTGAGCAACATTGGAATGATCTCGCGTGGCGGCTGCGCGACGCGGGATTCACCGTCCTGCTCCTCGGCGGACCCATCGAGCATGAGAAGAACCAGCGGATCGCCTGCGCCAGCGGAGCCACCTATCTCGGCCACTTCCCGCTCCGTCAGTTTGTGCGACTGGTGGGCGAGATTGACGTAATGGTGACGGCCGTGACGATGGCCATGCATCTCGCGATCGGCTTGAAGAAGCGACTCGTGCTCTTCAACAACATCTTCAATCCGCGCGAATTCGAGCTCTACAATCGCGGCGAAATTCTCGAACCAGTTCCACCCTGCGAGTGCACGTTCGTCAGTGAATGCGACAAGCACTGCATGGATCGCATCGTGCCGGAGCGGGTGCTGGACGCGGTGAAGCGGCAGGTGGCGGCGCTCGCATGAGAATCGTGCTGGTTGGTCCGGCCTATCCCCTGCGCGGCGGAATTGCCCAATATCTGGCGGTGCTCCATGTGAAGCTGCGCGAAGCGGGCCACGACGTTCGCTTCGTTTCGTTTACCAAGCAGTTCCCCGAGTGGCTGTTCCCGGGGAAGACGCAGTTCGAAAGCAGCGAGAATGTAATTGACGTGAATCCGGTGGCGCGGTTCGCGCCGCTTGGGCCGCGCAGTTGGTGGCGCACTTACCGCGAGATTGCCGCGTTCGATCCCGATCTGGTCGTTTTCAAATGGTGGATGCCGTTCTTCGGGCCGGGCTACTGGGCCGTTCAGCGCTGGGTGAGAAAACGCACGCGGGCGCGAATTGCGTACATTGTGGACAATGTGATCCCCCACGAACGACGGCCGGGCGATCGCGCGCTGACGAAGCTTGCCTTCTCGCAAACGGACTATTTCATCGCTCAGAGCCGCGCGGTCGAGAAGGATCTGTTCACGTGGTTTCCGCGAATGCCGCGTGAGCGCGTTGCGTTTTCCGCGCATCCCATCTACGACTGCTATCCGGCTTTCCCGGGATCGCAGAAGGAAGCGCGCACGACGCTCGGTTTGCCGGACGACGGGAAACTGATCCTCTTCTTCGGTTTCGTTCGGCATTACAAGGGTCTTGATCTGCTGCTCAAAGCAATGCCCGCAATGCGGAAAGCGCTGCCCGATTTGAGACTCGTCGTGGCGGGGGAGTTTTACGAACCGCGTTCCGAGTTCGATAAACTGATCCGCGAACTCGATCTTGAAGGCGCGGTATTCATCCATGACGAGTATTGCCCAAACGAAAAAGTGGGAGCGTATTTCACGGCCTGCGATACGGTGGTGCTACCCTATCGCAGCGCGACGCAGTCGGGAATCATTCAGGTTTGCTACGCCCTGAATACTCCCGTCATTACCACGGACGTGGGCGGACTCGCGGAAGTGTTGGTGGACGGAGTAACGGGTCTTATCGTACCGCCGAGAAATCTTGACGCGCTCACAGATGCCGTGCAGCGCTTCTATGCCGCGGGCGGACGGAACGCGTTTAGGGAGGGAGTCCGCCGCGAAGCAGGCCGCTTCAGTTGGGAAGGCATGGTGGAAACCATCGTCCGGTTCGGCAAGTCGTGAAAATCGTTCTGTTCGGTCCGACTCTTCCCTTTCGCGGTGGCGTACCGCAGTTTACTTCCACTCTAACTGAGCGGTTGCACGCTGCCGGTCACGACGTCAAGATCGTCGGCTTTCGAGAACTCTTCCCCAAACTCCTCTTCTCCGGACGAATGCAGGACGTCGGATCGCCGCCCGCTTCTGATGTTCCGACCGAATCCGTGTTCAACGCGTGGCAACCGGCAAGCTGGAAACGGACGGCCCGGATTATTACCGCGCATTCTCCCGATTTGATCCTGGCGATGTGGTGGATGCCGCTGTTCGCGCCCGGCTATCGAGCGGTGTTACGTGCGTTATCGAGTGATCTTCGCGCGCGATGGATATTTGTCATTCACGACGTCGTCTCGCACGAACGCTTTCCGGGGGATACGCTGCTCAGCAGGTCCGCTCTTCGCCACGGAACTCGATTTCTCGCGCTCAGCTCAGGGCAGGAGAAGGCGCTGCGAAAGCTGCTGCCCAACCTGCCGGATAGCGCAGTGACGATGCAACCGCATCCCGTGTATGACAATTATCGGAGATTTCGCGGAACGGCAGAGGAAGCGCGCGAGCAATTGGGGGTGAAAGGTTCCCGCGTGCTGCTGTTTTTCGGATTCGTTCGCCGCTACAAAGGTCTCGACATTCTGCTGCGCGCCATGCCCGAGATTCTGCGGCACGATCCGAACACCCGCCTGCTCATCGCCGGACCGTTTCATCACGCCCGCACGCACTATGAGAGACTTATCGAGAAACTCGGTATTCGCCGGACCGTCGTAATTCACGACCGTTATTTCTCGGGAGACGACGTGGGAATGTGTTTCGCCGCCGCCGATGTTGTGGTGCTTCCCTACCGCAGCGCGACCCAATCGGGAGTGATTCCCATCGCTTTCGCGCTCGGCGTGCCGGTGATCGCCACCCGTGTCGAGGGAATCGAGGAATACGTCCGTGACGGCGAAACGGGGCTGCTGGTTCCGCCGGAAGATCCAACAGCTCTGGCGAATGCCGTAGAGCAGCTCTTCGACAGGAGTGGTACAGAGACATTTGCTTCCGCCATCACGGAAGAAGCGGCGCGCTATTCGTGGGCGGGTTTCATCGAGAACATTGCCGCACAAACGTAATGAACGAAATCCGGTCTTTACCCAGCTGATCTTGTTGCATAAGGAATCTCCGTGAGTCCCGAAACCGCCAATCTACATTCTGATGCAATAGACTACGATCCGCTGAAGTCCGTTGTGGGGCGAATCGTTTCGCGAAGCGTGCTGTTGCGAAAGCTTTTTTATCTCGCACTCGGTATGCTCTTTCTGCGGCAATGGCACGTGCGGGCCGAGCTCAAGCGAATCGCCCGCGAGCGGCGAAACAAGATCAAAGGAATTTTCGATGCGGGATCGGGTTATGGACAGTATACCTATCTGATGGCCAAGCTCTTTCCCCAAGCACACATTCTGGCCGTGGACGTGAAGGAAGAGCAACTTGCCGACGGGAGATGGTTCAGCGAGAAGGTGGGACACAAGAACGTGGAGTACGTGTTGGGCGATCTGACCGTCTTTCAGCGTTCCGAAAGCGCCGATCTGGCGGTCTCGGCGGACGTGATGGAGCACATCCTCGAAGACGAGGCGGTCTATCGCAACGTCTTCGCCACGCTGCGCCGCGGCGGACGGTTTATCATCACCACCCCCACGGCCGAGACGGAAACGATTCCCGGCCAGAGTTTCCACAGCGTGATCGGCGAGCACGTCCGCGAGGGTTATACCGAGCGCGAATTCCGCGAGAAGATCACCCGCGCAGGCTTGGTGGTGGAGAAGCTGCGGCGAACCTACACGCCGCTGTGGGGGAGTCTGGCCTGGCACATCTTGCAGCGGATTCCCGTGCGGTTGCTCACGATCTCGAAACTCTTCGCAATCGTCGTGATTCCGTGGATGATCGTGCTCTATCCCTTCGCCGCATTGTGCATGTGGCTGGACGTGAAAAGCAAAGGGACAAAGGGCGGCGGTTGGCTAATGGTTGCGCACAAAACGTAGAACTTGCCGGTTGCGCGATTTCCGACAATAAGAAAAGGCCGTGGGCACTCAACCACGGCCTTCTTTGTAAGGACGCTCCGTGCCGCGTCTCTTACACGTCGCTGCCTTCGTGTTGCAGCAGCCACGCCTTTCTGTCCAATCCTCCTCCGAAGCCGGTAAGGTGGCCGTTGGTGCCGACCACGCGGTGACAGGGGATCACAATCGGCAACGGATTGCTGCGGCACGCCGATCCTACGGCTCGGGAAGCCGCCGGATTGCCGGCCACGCGCGCGATTTCCCCGTAGCTTCGCGTCTGTCCGAAGGGAATCATCTGCAACACCTTCCACACGCGATGCTGAAAGTCGGTGCCGACCGGAGCCACCGGCAGATCGAACTCCTTGCGGGTGCCGGAGAAATACTCGCCAAGTTGCTGCTCGGCGCGGCGAAGCAGTGCGTTCGGTCGCGGCCGCGATCCCGGGCGAGTGCCATGTCCGTTCAGATTGATGGCGGTGATCGCCCGATCCGTGCCGATCAGCAGTATGGGGCCAATCGGCGTCAGAATCTCCAACCAGTGCTGTTCCATCGAAGCTCCCCGTTCCAACGTTGCTATAACAGTGTTTGCCAGAGATAGAAGGTTGCGTGACCGCGAAACGGCTTCCACTTCGCGGTGAAGTGCTTCGTCTCCTCTACGCCAGCTTGTCGCCCCAATCGAAAGACTTCACCCAGCGCGTTGCGGAGGCCAATATCTTCCCGCGGGCACGCATCGGGATCGAGCATCACCCGCATCATCGCATATTCCGCCGACCACGGCCCGATCCCGCGCAAGTGGAGTAATTGCTGGCGGGCTTCATCGAACGGTAAGGCCGTGATCTTCGCTTCATCCAATTCCCCCGCCAGCATGGCTTCGGCGATTCCGAGTACGTACTGACTCTTCTGCCGTGTGAGACTGCACGTATGCAAGGCTCCCGCGCCGAGCTTCAGGACGTCCGTCGTTCGCGGGAATCCTTCGTACTCGCTGCCCCGCCATTTCACCACCGCCCCCGCCCGCCGAGCCAATCGGGATCGCACCGAAAACGCCGCCGCTACCGATATCTGCTGTCCGATGATGGACCACACCAGACACTCCCACAGGTCCGCGATCCCCACCACTCGCGCTCCACGAAAGCGACGCACCAGACCGGCCAGTATGGGATCGCGCTTGGCGAACCGGTAGAAGGCAAGCAGGTCCCGATCCGAGCCGAACGTGCGCGCGACGTACTTGCGAATCAGCGTTTCCCGCCGAGCGGAGGAACGGCCGGTGAGTTGGACAGCTGTCACGCGCCGAGGGCCGAGCGGGCGAATCTCCACAAGAAAATATCCCGCCGAGTCCGCCAGCACCTGCCGCAACGTCCCGCTCCCCGTATCCGGCGACTGTGCGATCTCGTAGCGCGAGATATAGGCCAGTGTCCGCGAGAAATCGAGCGGAGCGGAAAATTCGAAATCCAATATTCCCTGCGGTGCGCCGAGGATTTCAGTAGGTTCTGCCGCTGCGAGTCGTTCCGTGAATCGTCCCGTCAATCACCGTTCCGTCTATCGAGCAGTTGACCACCTTCAGCCTGGTTTCCTCGTTATGGTCAAGCGCGTAGGCTTTTTTCTCGTGTACCGAACAGTTCATCATCGAAATCCCGCACTTGCGAGCGAAGATGCCGCCGGTGGCGTTGTCGTTGACGCTGGCATTGGTCATCCCCAACGTGGACGACACCAAATAGATTCCGCCGCCGTGGGCGGCGTCGGTGTTCTTCCGGATCGAGGAATTGGCGATACTGAGTTCGCAGCCTTCCAGGCAGGCAATCCCGCCGTTGCTGTTTCCGCTGATGGACGCGTTCGCCAGATTCACCTGTGAGTTCTCGGCGTAGATACCGCCTCCCTGCTCGGCACCGGTGTTGTTGCTGATTGAGCAATTGGCCAGATTGATCTGACCGTTCTTCACCGCCAGTCCGCCGCCCCGGTTGCGCTCAACACTCACGTTGGCCAGATTTACCTCGCTGTCCTGAGCGAAAAGTCCTCCGCCGCGATTTCCGGCCGTGTTGTTCTTGAGGCTGATATTTGCCAGATCAAGCTTGGACTTGCCGATCACCGCGATTCCTCCCCCCTCCGCCGTCGCTTCGCAATTGCGGATCTCGCAGTTGGCTACCTTCAGCTCGCTCGCTTCGCAATAGATGCCTCCCCCCTGCCCCGGCGCGCGCGCGTTCTCGATCACGCAGCCGAAGAGATAGCCCTCGTCATTCGCCCGGATGAAGCGCAGTCCTCCCCAGCCCGCCGGATTCATCGCCGGATCGGTCGTGAAATGAACGGTCCGCTTGTCATCCTCTTTCTGTTTGACTTGCGCCGCTTGCCTTTCACCCGCTTCAAGGGTGCCGTTGACGGTCAGCGAATAGCTGCCCGCGAATTGCACCGTGACTCCGGGCATGATTTTCAGGAGCTTGCCCGCTAAAACAGTAATGTCCCCTTGAATAATATACGGGCTTGCCTCCTCCGTCCACATTCCGGAGACCTCCCCCGGTGTAACTGGCGTTTCGGCATGGGCCGAGAGGATACTCACCGCAAACATGGCGACGAGAGCTATGGTCAGTGATTTCACCTATGTTCCTCCTTTCACAACCGATCCAATGCCGAGGAGCGGACAGGGATCGCTGCCCGACCCACCCCACAAACATTGGCTTCCGTTATCTCAGACCGACGGACTCCGCTGATTGTTGCAGCGGTTTCCTTAAGAAAAAGAATCCGACTGCCGCCGCCAGAGCCATTAGTGCTCCGAAATAGAAAGGCGCGGCCGGGGAGACCTGATCCCAGAGGACTCCCGCGAGGATGCTGGCCGCCACCGACAGGATTCCCGTCACCATATAGAACAAGCCGAGCGCCGTCCCGCGCACCTCGGATGGAACGAGGTTGCTGATGAGAGCCTTGCTGACGCCTTCGGTCAGGGCGATGTATACTCCGTAGACAAGGAACAGCGGCCAGATTGCCCAGGCCGTCGGCAGCCATCCGAATCCGAAATAGACGCCGGCATATACCAACATGCCCAAACCCAGCAGCCGCTCTTTGGGCAGGCGATCCGACAGACGACCGAAAGGATAGGATAAGAAAGAGTAACTGGCATTGTATAATAGATACGCTCCGATCACCAGTTCCGCTGACCAGCCAGCGTGGCGCGCCCGCAGAATCAGGAAGGCGTCACTCGAACAGCCCAGAGTGAAAAGAGAGAACAGTATGAGGACAACGTAGTAATGTTTGCCGAACCGCAGGTCAATCGTGCGTTTCGGGCGAGTTATGTCGGCCGGTTTGGGTTTGATCTCTCGCACCCATAGGATCAAAAGAACTCCGATCACCGCCGGAAGAAACGCGATCCAATAGAGCATCCGCATCGCGTTCGCTTCCGGCTGCGAACTCTTGAGCCACAGGAGAAGCACCAGCGAAATTCCCACGCCCACCAGCGCTCCGGCCGTGTCCATCGCGCGATGCAGGCCGAACGCCCGGCCGCGTTTTTCGGGCGGGCAGGAATCGGCGATGAGCGCGTCGCGGGCGGTGGTGCGCACGCCCTTGCCGAAGCGATCCAGAAAGCGCGCGATCAGCACCAGCGGCCAGCCCGCCGCCACGGCAATGAGCGGCTTGGCGATGGCCGAGAGCGAATAGCCGCCGAAGACGAAGATTCTTCGCTTGCGAATGCGATCCGAGTGCCAGCCGCTGACTCCCTTGAGCACGCTGGCCGTGCCTTCGGCAATCCCCTCGATCAGCCCGAGAATGCTGGCCGAGGCTCCGAGGACGGTGGTGAGAAAGAGCGGCGTGACCGCGTAGAGCATTTCACTCGACACATCGGTCAGCGCGCTCACCCATCCCAGCCGCACGACGTTGCCGAATAGATTCGATTTCTTGTTTTCGATGTCCGGCATATTTTTCTAACGGCAGGGGCGACCCTCTGCGGTCGCCCGTGATTCTCTTCTTCGCAACTTGCACAAGCCTCAGAAATTCAACCCGACTCCTCCGATCGCCATCGCCTTCCCGTCAATCAGAACCACCGATGCTTCGGGAGTGAGCGGCCCGAATTGGAATCCTCCCGAAATCGCGGGGCAGAGCAGAGATATGCCCGGAGTCTGCGATTCCAGAAGAAGTTCATTCGGCCCGCGCTCGAAAGGCGCGGCATAAACCAGATAGTACAAGTGCCCGCCGAACAGGAACCGGAAGCGCCGGGTCATGTCATAGCTCATCGGAGCGTGGAGTTCGAGGGCCACAAGATACGAAGAGAGCGTGGAACCGGTTTCTTCCTCCGTATTCTTGCTGCCGATGCCGAAACCGAGAGCGGGCATGATCGAGACCGCGAACTCCTTACTCGGCTCCGTGAGTTGCACTTTCGTGTACAGCCTTCCCCCTACGCCGCTGCCGCTCTCGTCAACGTTGAATGAGAAGTTGCCGCCCACGTCGCATTTTCGTGATACGGCTACCCGTACGCCGGTGCCGATCATGGGGCCGATGTCGTGGAAGTCGTTCTCGAAGGTTGTGGCCTCCTTCGATGTCCGCAGCTTCGAGGTCAGCGACAAATCTGTCTGAACGCCCACCCGCTTCTCGCACACCGTCCGCCCGTCGTGATACAGATTCATGTTATAGACAAGCGACGTCTCCAGGCACGAGCACAATGTCAGCGACAACACCAAGAAAAGAGCGGCAAGAAAGCGATTCATGCTTTTCATGTTGAATCTCCTGAGTTGCCGATATTCCCATTCTCACATTTTTCCGCTCGCCGAGTCGGGACTGTGGCGCGAATCGAAAACCAATAGGAATTGTTCGTGGTGAAGGCGGAAATGTTTTTTGACCAAACGAACTGTTTTACTCCGTGATATTCGTTCGTTTGTAGGGGATCAGACAGCGTGAAAATGGCGTGTTTTTGTTGTTCCGGCAGATGATAATTCTATCCATTGGGGAGGGAAGTCGGAGGGGGAACTCGGTGTGCGGGGATTGTACGCGGGGGGAGAAGATTTCGTTCCCCGGTGGGAATTGGGGAGTTAGATTCCGGCCAGATTGCGCGGTTGGTGAGTCGAGGTATCATTAGGTATTCGGCGCTTAACCCGGCTCGGCGGGAAATCAGAAGCCAAGATGCCAGAAAACCAAAATGCGAAGAGGGCACGATGAATCGGCCCCTACACAACACACTGCCGTGTGAAACTACAGTTTCGTAAGCGCATATCCATGCGGCGCTACGGAGATTCGCGCACGGCAGTGCGGCGCTACGGGGATTCCGGCCGGGTTGCGCGCGGTTTGTGAGTCGAGGTGTCGTTAGGTATTCGACGCTTCCTCGGCGGGAAATCAGAAGCCAAGAAGCCAAAATGCGAAGAGGGCACGATGAATCGGTCCCTACGAAACACACTGCCGTGTGAAACTACGATTTCGAGAAGGGCGCACGGCAGTGCAGCGCTACGAAGGCGCATGTCCAGGCGGTGCTACGGGGATTCCGGCCTTATCCTTCATTCATCCTATTTTCGTCGCATCCAGAAACTCCCCGGCCAATCTTGTTCAGGGCGGAATGACGGAATGGCGCGGGCCAGCTCATCCGGATGCTTTCCGCGCATAAACGCTCCTCCCCACAACACTTCGAAGGCGCTGTTGAATTGAAGAAACGCCTGAAGCAGATACTGTTCCGTGTAGAAGCGAAGATGGCCCAATACCCAATCCCGCGGATACTCCTCGGGAAAGAAGATGTCGTGAACATGCACGATGACGCCGGAGCGCAATCTCGGAAGAACTTGCAGGAACAAATAGTGCACATCGCTCCCGATTTTCAACACGTGACTGGAGTCAATAAACAGGATATCCCCGGATTCCAGCTCGTCGAACGCCGCCGGCGGCCAGTCCTGAGCGATGCCTTCCACGAGACGAGTCAGTCCGGGAACGGCGAACCGGATGACGGCTCTCGGCTCGGGATCCACCGAAATGAAATCACAACGGTACGAGGCGTCTTCAGCCATATTTTTGCGGATCGCCTGCGCGGTCATAAGCGTGGAAAAGCCCGCGCCGAATTCGAGAATGCGCTTGGGCCGGAATTCCCGCACCATGCCGTAGAGAATCTCGCCGTCTACGCTCTCATATCTCGCGTTGTGGACATAATACTCAAAGGCCGTCTCCGTCTTTTCCAGTGGAAAGCGTTTGTACTCCTCGTAATAGGCGTCACGGAAGCGACTGAGCAAGGCGCGCTGCTTTTCCTCGTTGAGATCGATTCCGGCCGCGTCCGGCGGGCGGTTCCACAGTTCGTCTTTCAGATAGCGCGTGTCCGGCACCGGCTGATAGTAGTGATTGCGAACCACGTGGATTCCCAGCGACTGCCAGAACCGGAATGACCGCTTCAGAAATGTCGGCATGTTCTTCTGTCTCCTTGCTCTCGAATTACTGTCACCAGACGCACGCTGTCGCTTGCGGACGCGCGCCCCGGCGGAAGAGTGAATTCACGATTGTCTCCTTTGTCCCGGCCCGCCGGGATGAGGTATCCCTGAGAATTCCGGAATCACCTTCAAGTGTTTCTTCACCCACGACGCGGGTTCAGAATGACCACACGCGAAGGGGTGCGGCGTACAGGACGATCGGGGCGCGATGAATCACCGCTACGAAGCAAATCCGAAACCGAATACCGAAATCGGGCGCGATGAATCGGCCCCTACACAACATACCGCCGTGTGAAACTACAACGGGCGATGCAATCGGCCCCTACGAAGCAAATCCGAAATCCGAAATCGGGCGCGATAAATCGGCCCCTACACAACATACCGCCGTGTGAAACAACAACGGGCGATGCAATCGGCCCCTACGAAGTAAATCCGAAATCGGGCACGATGAATCGGCCCCTACACAACATACCGCCGTGTGAAACTACGATATCGAGAAGGGCGCACAGCAGTGCAGCGCTACGGAGTGTTTCATCCTTCATCCCTTCCAGTACCCCCTTCGATTCCCCACCTTTGGCAAAGGGGGGAAAGGATTATCGCATGCATCTTGCGCGGAGGAAGGTTACTTGGCCGCGTTTGACTTCGACGGGATCGAAATCGTGGCGGAAGAGGACGGTGCCGAAGTCGTCGCGGAGGACGGCGCGGAGGGTGTGCGGGCCGGGGGGAAGGCGGAAGTCAGCTACGAAAATGCGGTCGGGAAGCGTTTCCCACGAGCGGGTGTCGGCGGCCTCGCTGGCGGCACCGGCAATGTTCACCGCCGCGCCGAGAACGTCTCCCAGCCATTTGTCTTTCTTGCCGCCGACTTGCTCGGCGGCTTTGGTGGCGGCGTACTTGATGAGCGCGCGCGAGATCGCTCGAGCCACAATGGCGGGCATACGATCGGAAAGGTCCTGCCGGAGAATCGCCGCGAGACGGGTGGTGAGTTCGCAGGGAAACTCGCCGCCAGCCGTATCGCGCACGACGACGTTCTGCACGCTCGTACCGACGTACTCACTCGAATAATAGGGCAGGGCCACGCGCAGGAAATAATCCACCGTGACGTTGTCGTCCTGATGATAGCGGCGCTCGGAAACCCGCCACGCGTATTCGTCGCGATCCTCGTCCTTGTCCCAGCGTTTCGGATCGCTTTTATAGATGGGGAACATGATGTTCTCTTCGAGGATCGGCGGCGAAAGCCCAGCCTCGCAGATCACGATCACACGGCCCCATTCGCGATTGGGCGCGTCCCCTCCGCAGCGCTCTTCGAGTTCCTTCTCCGATTCCTCGTGTCCGACTTTTCGCACGGCGGCCAGAGTGACCGGACAGAGGAACGACGGCTCGGGCACGCCGTAGAAATCGGCGTACATTTCGCGCGCGCGCTTATAGGAAATCCAGGCGTCGTTGAATTGGCCGAACGCATCGTAGAGCGAACCCGAGAAGTACTGCAGGAACGCATCGTCCTTGTAGGCGTGCTTGCTCTCGCGGGCGTTGACTTCGAGGTAGGTGGCGATGCGGCGGCCTTCGACGGTGGCCGATTCGAGACTGTTTTGCGCGAGAAATCCCAGACCGCGGTAGTAGTGAAGCATCGCCTTGTCGAAGACCGTGCCCTGATAGGCGCGCACGCGGTCGGAAATAGCGATTCCCGCCGCTTCCCGCGAAAGGCTCTTGGTCTCGCGCTCTTCGGCGAGCCGCTCGGCCTCGGCCAGCACGCGGAAGGACGTTTCGTAGTCTCCGGCTTCGAACGCGAGTAGACCGAGATTCAGGAGCTCGTCCACGCGCTGCGTGTCGGCGACTTTCTTCTGATAGGTGGCGTAGGCTTTCTGATAGGACGACGACGCAAGCTCGCTGCGCACCTGCGTCATGAGCTGCGTGCGCGGGCCGGCGCAGCCGACGATCAGAAAGAGAAGGATGAGGGATGAAGGATGAAGGATGAAACCGACCCCCCTTTGATCCCCCCGTAAACGGAGGGAGAAAAGCGGCCGACCCCCCTTTTTCAAGGGGGGGAAGGTAGGGGCGGCCCTGGGTGGCCGCCCGCTCGCAGCCCCACGAAGCCGCCCCCCCTTGTGTCCCCCCGTAAACGGGGGGAGCGAGAAGGGCGCCCCCCCTTGTGTCCTCCCTTTTTCAAAGGGGGGAGAATCATTCATCCTTCGGCTTTCAGCCGTGGTCATGGCTTGTAGGGTTTGCGGGCGATGTACTTCTTGAGTTTCTTCTGACCGATCCAGACTTTTTCGTTGGTCTGAAGATGAGTCAGCGTCAGGTCCACCTGATAAAAAGCGACTTTCTCCTTGCCTTCCTGATCGGTGATCTTGTTCATCTCGCCGATGAGCATGTAGTCGGCGCCGAGTTCCATGCCGAATTCCTTCACGGTTTCGGGCGAGGCGTTGGCCTGCTGATCGGCGCGCTCTTCACGCACTCCTTCGCGCTCATCTTTCTTGGCGACGACGCGCACGGTGCCGCTGTTGACGAACGCGCGCTCGATGTCGCCCACGAACGTGCCGGTGGCGATGTGTTCATCGGTCAGGTTCTTGATCGCGCCGACGATGACCGCCGGATTCTTGCCGTTGTCGCGGAGGAAGTTCGCCAGCCACGGGCGGGACTGCGCATCGCTGATCATCTCTTCGGCGACGAGGCGGCTGTCGGTGTCGTTCCAGTTGCCGGA
>JAHJDG010000061.1 GCA_018812265.1 bacterium
CGCCTCGTTGGGCCGTCCCAGTGAGTCGGCGCAGATCATCAGCCGCCAATACAAGCCGGTCGTTTCATATCCGTTGTTGTCGGGATGGTTCAGATATTGATTGAGCAGCGTTCCGGCCGTCACGTTCGCGTCCGCCCACCGTCTCTGCCGAACCTCCACGGCCAGCTTCGGCCACAGGAATGCCCGAGCCGTGGGAAACCTCGCCCGCCCAAGCTGCACGATACTGTCGGCCAGAGCGAAATCGCGGTCTTCGATGGCAAACCAGACCATCGCGCTGAGGGCCGAATAGCGCGAGAATCTCGATTTCTCCACGGTCAGCCATAAATCGTCCCATCCGCTGCCCTCGGTGGGAACGACCGGCAGCCATTTCAGATAGGATGCGTATCGCGCCACCGATGCTCGATAGGCCCCTCGCCCCAGATAGGCATCATAGAAATCCGGCTGCGCTGCGATAATTCCCGCAAACAGATCGCGGGCCATGAACAAGAGACGGATTCCTCCGAGGGGATTGCCTTCGTGAAGAAGCAATAGTCCCTTGGTCGAGTACGCGCTTCCTTTCAAGTAGTCGAGAACGGTACGGTCGTGTTCGCCGCGCTTCTCCCAAACCCGGCACCAGGCCACGCAGGTATCCGCCAGCGCCAGGAACTCGGCCCGACCGACCGAGTCTTCCATGTCAATCATGTGCGTATAGCGAACGGTAGCCAGCGCATAGGGAACGGCCGGATGTCCCGGATGATCGGCCGCCAGTTGCGCGCACAGCGAGTCTGCCGCCCGGTAGTGCCCGCCCATCAGGGTGTCCAACAGAGCGGGGTAGAGGTCCAACGGCCCGGCCCAACCTCGTGGAGAAGAAAGGACAATTCCCGCCCACAGTAGCGTGATCCATGACAATCTAAGGCGCTGGATGGGGGTCATTCTCGTTCTATATCTGCACCGGCTTCGCGTGAAATGGTCGAACTTCAATGTTTGCATTCGGTTTGCGAAGAGAGGTCGAGAAACGATTCGCCTCCATTTCTTGCACTCTCTGAGGGGTAGATTGAACTAAGTTACGAAGAATTTTCCAAAAAGCAAGAAACCGACGGTCTTGTCAGACTGCAAATCGGGCTGCGAAAGGGTGGCAGTCGCGGCTCTTGTTGATTATATTTGATAGGATGAGCATGTCAAGCATATTGTGAATAAGGTATCTTTCCGTTTTCGCCGGATGACTACGATTGCCACAGACTTGAAGTTCAATCCTGCCCTTACCTTGCGCAGACTTTCCGGTGCGAGGCTTTCCTGCTTTTCCAAGAGATTGCGTTTTTCCTGCTGGGCCACGCTTGTCGGGATGATGATGGGGCTACTGATGGCGGTAGAATCCGTTCCCGCCCAGACCGTTCCGACTGGCGAAGCCTTTGTTCGTGCGATTGTTGTGCTCGACGAGCAGGCGGATCTGGCTGATGTCAAGGCTCGCTTCGGCAACCGTCCGGGGGCAATGGCCCGCCGACATGAATTCGTAATCGAACAACTGAAAGAGACGGCCCGCCGTACGCAGAGCCCGCTTCACGACTACCTCCAGCAATTGCAGCGCAAAGGAGACGTACGATCCTACCAATCGCATTTCATCGCCAACTGTATTTCCATCGAAGCGTTGCCTCACGTTCTGGAGAACTTGCGGAACTGGCCGGGAGTGGCGGCGGTCGAACCGGACTTGCAATTCACGCTGATTGAAGGAGTTCCCGATTGGGAACCTCATTCCAAGCTGGCAATCTGCGCCACCGAACCGGGACTCATCAATATCCGCGCCCGTGAGGTCTGGGATCTGGGTATCACCGGAGCCGGAATTCTGCTATCGCATCTCGACGTCGGTGTGAACGGAAATCATCCCGCGCTCCTCGGACGCTGGCGGGGCAGCCTCGGATGCCCGTGGCAGGAATGCTGGCTCGACCTGGCCGGAACCACCACCTATCCTACCGATGCGGCCGGCCACGGCAGCATGACGATGGGGATCATGTGCGGAATGGTTCCCGGCGACACGATCGGAGTGGCGTGGGGAGCGCGCTACATCTCCGCCCGCCTGAACTCCACCAGTGGAGTCAATTTGGTCTCCACTGCGCTGACGGCCTTCGGTTGGATCGCAGACCCCGACGGCAATCCCTCGACCTTTGCCGATGTTCCGCGGATTCTGTCGAACTCGTGGGGATTGGAAGCGAGCGCATATCCGACCTGCTACAACGTTTTCGATTCCGCCATTGACAATTGCGAGGCGGCCGGCATCGCCGTCTTCTTCGCGGCCGGCAATGAAGGCGATCAAGGCAGTGGAACCGTTCGCGTTCCGGCCGCCCGCGCGGTCGAGTCGGTCCGGAGCTTCGCCGTGGGGGCCTACGACCGCATCGTAGATTCCCTCTGGGCGCTATCGAGTCGCGGCCCCAGCCCCTGCACCGCCGATCCGGTACTTCGCATCAAGCCCGAACTCGTTGCTCCCGGTCGCTCCGTGCGGAGCGCCTGGCTGGGAACCGAGTATCGTTCTGGCAGCGGCACCTCGTATTCCGTAGCCCACGTCGCCGGGACGGTTGCGCTGATGCTCGAAGCCAATCCCGAACTCACAGCCGACTCGCTAAAGGAGATCCTTCTCCTGACGGCGGTGGATAAAGGCGCGAAGGGCGATGACAATTCATACGGCAAGGGAAATCTTGATGCCTACACCGCAGTGATGGGCGCGTTGGGCGGAGTCGGATGGATTTCCGCCCATGTAACCGACCCGTTTGGCTACCCCGTAGAGGCGGACGTCGCCTTTGTGGGACATCCGCACTGGGCAAGATCGAACGCCGACGGCGATTTCTCGATTGCCATGCCGGCTCTCATGCCTCTTGGACTACGGATCACCGCCGCTACATTCGAGGAGTTTTCGCAGCAAGTGACTCTTTCGCCCGGTGACACCACTTCGCTGGTGATCGCTCTGTTACTGCAGGCCAACTTGGGAATTCTCAATGGAAACGTGATTGACTGCTTCGGCCAGCCGGCCGACAGCGCTGTGATCTCATTTCCCGGCAGTGGAGTGCCGGATCTCTATGCGGATGCCCAGGGCCATTTTCGGGCGACGTTGACGGCGGGATTCTATGACGTTCAGGCTTCCGACGGCTACTGCGCTCTGGGCGTGATGGAGGACGTGCAGATCGTCGGACGGGGCATGACCGACGTCGAGATTGTCTTGCCGCCCAATCCCAATTATCTCTGTTCCAATCCCGATCCGCGAGGCTATCGGATTTGCGACAACAACGACCCGGACGGCCCGGAGTCCCGCTGGATTGAAGTCGCTCCCGCTCTGGGCGGCCGCGGAATCGTCTACAACCTGAGTGATGACGCGAGCATTCCGGTGGCCTTGCCCTTCCCGGTTGTTTTTTATGATCAGACGTACCATCGGATTTTCATCAACGCTAATGGCAATCTGACTTTCCGGCAGGCGCTTACCGAGCACACGAACACTCCCATTCCGCGGCTCTGTTGTCCGGCGATCTTCCCGTTCTGGGACGACCTGAATGACAGTTGGGGCGGTGACATCTGCACCGATTATGATCCGGCGAACGGCCGGTTCATCGTGGAATGGTCGAACGTTCCCCGCTATGACGGCATGGGCAACGAGACGTTTCAGGTTCTGCTGCACGATACCGCCGTCTGGCCGACAACCAGCGGGAATACGTATCTCGAGATTCAATACAACGATCTTTCGGTAACCAATTCAAGTACCGTCGGGATTGATGCGGGTGACGGCAGCGGCTACCTCCAATACGCCTATAACGGCAGCTATCCCTCACATGCCTCGCCGTTGCAGGACGGCCGCGCGCTGGGGATCGCCGCGAGCCAGATTCTCGGTGGAACGCCGCAATTTGCCGTAGCCAATCCCAGCCTGAACGTGGTCGTGCCGCCGGGTTCGGTGCTGGATACCTCGATCATTCTTCGCAATAACGGAGACGCAGCCGTTGCCTATGCGTTCCCGCCGCCCGGAGTCACGTCACTCAGCAGTTTCCAAGTGGCCAGATCGAATCAAACCGGCGGCCCGCCCTTCGAGTTCTTCGAAATCGCCGGCGTCGGAACCAACACCGGAATCGTCCGTGACGACACCACCAGCGATCCCCACCTGCTCCCGTGGTTCTTTCCCTATTGCGGGCGATACTTCGACCGGTTTACGATTTGTTCCAACGGCTATATATCGTTCACGTCGTGTCGCTCGGCCCAAACGTACTTCCACTATCCGCTCAGCGATATTCGAGACCCTTTTAACGCTCTGAGCCCGTATTGGAACGACTTAGATCCGTCGCGAGGCGGCGCGATCTTCAAATACTACGACCAGAACCGCGACCGCTTCATCATTGAATGGTATCAGATTCGCCGGTACTCCAGCGGCGGGCCGAATACGTTCCAGTGCATTCTCTATCGTGACGGCAAGATCGAGTTCGTCTATGGTACGATGTCGCCTTCGCTTACGTATTGCACCGTCGGTCTGAAGGGCGGAGGGCCGACGGAATACCGCCAGCTTTCCTACAACCAGAACTACCTCCAGAGCGATTTGCTCATTCGTTTCAGTCGGACCGATACCGCGGCCACGCGGTTGATTTTGACGCAGGCGCAACAGGGAATCGTCCGGCCGATGAATCAGATTTTCGTGCCACTTCGGATTCAAAACAACTCGATGGCTTTAGGCCAGACCGTGATGTCACTCGCTCTGGCCTGCTCCGATCCGTTGTGGCCGATTGTGCCCATTGAGGTTCAGGTCGCGGCGGTTCCCGATCCGGCCGATCTGCAACTGATCGCCATTCCCCAGCCGGACGGCATTCGATTGGTCTGGAATCGCCTGGCCTCGCCGTATTATTGCGTCTACAGCGGTTTGCCCGGCGGAGTGAACCGGTTCGAAGGAGCCACCGCCGATACGACGCTGCTGCTGCCCTATGGGGACGACGAATATCGGTGTTTTGAGATTCGTCTCTGTGGCAATCCGCCGTTCCGGCAGCCTCCACCCGGAAACGATGATGCGCGTGCCAAGCCCGAGGGGATGGAACGTACCAAGCGATAGCACAAGTGTGTTCAGGATAGATGTTTTACCAATGAATCAGGGAGAGAAGTACATGAATGTGCCACTCAGAGTATTCTGTCTGACCGTTGCGTTTCTACTCGCAACGGTTGCACTGGCCGCCGAGTTTTCCCCAGCCCTGGAAGCCGAGCTGGCCGGAAAGAAGGACGGGGATTTCGTCAGCGCGATTGTGATTCTGGAGAGTCCGATTGACATTCGGGCGCTCGATCAGAAACTGCACGTCGAGCGGGCCTCACGGGTTGAACGCTACCGCACGGTCGTTGAAGCGCTGCACTACAACGCCGAGACCACGCAGCCCAGGTTCCGCGCGGAATTCGATCAGGCGATGACCGCGGGCAGGATCAAAGGCTACACTCCGCACTGGATCGAGAACCTGTTCGTGATCTCCGCGACCAAAGAGTTCATTGAGAGCTTCCGTGTTCGCGGCGACGTCCAATACGTGACGGAGAATTTCCGGGCCGAACTCATCGAGCCGGTTCCCTCCGAGCGCGCGGACGATCCGCGGGGAGGACGCCGTTCCCTCGATAATCTGACGATTCCGCCGGGAATCGTGGCGGTGGGCGCGCAACGCGTGGTGAACGAATTGGGTTTCACCGGACAAGGCGTGCTGGTGGGCAATTGCGACACCGGAGTGGACGGTACTCATCCGGCGCTGGCCTCGCGTTGGCGGGGATTGCATGCCCCGTGGTATCACTGCTGGATGGACAATCTGGGGACGAACACGACCTTCCCCAACGATCAGCACTATCACGGCACGCACGTGATGGGAACGATCACCGGTCTGGCGATTTCGGGCAGTGACAGCACGTGGATCGGCTGCGCGCCGCGTGCCGAGTGGATCGCCAACAATGCGATCAATCAAAGCGTGAACCCGGATTTCGACAACGACATCATCCTCACTTTCGAGTGGTTCACCAATCCCGACAGCAACATCGCCACCATGGACGACGTGCCCGACGTTGTGCAGAACTCGTGGGGTGTGAATACCAGCTTGGGTTATGTGCAATGCTATGATTTTTGGAATTCGGTCATTCTGAACTGCGAGGCGGCGGGCGTGGTGGTGACGTGGAGCGCGGGCAACGAGAGCACGAGCGGCCTCCGCAGCCCGGCAATTTATTCGATCAACGAGACGCAGATCTTCTCGGTGGGTGCGGTGGACGCGACCAACTACAGCGCGCCCTATCCGATCGCCTCGTTTTCCAGCCGGGGTCCCACGCCCTGTACGCCGTATGTGCCCAATGACATCAAACCGGAAATTTCTGCTCCCGGCTATCAGGTGTGGTCGGCGCAGCCCGGCGGCGGATACCAGAATTTGAATGGGACGTCTATGTCCGGACCGCATGTGGCCGGAGTCGTAGCGCTGATGCGTGAGGCTTGTCCGGATTGCGATCCGCAGACCATCAAGGAAGCGCTGATCGCCACCGCCATTCGTGACGGCTACGTCACGCCTCCCGCCACCGAGAACAACACCTTCGGTAACGGCTTCATTGACGCCTACAACGCCGTGCTGATGGTGTCCACGGACCACGGCCGCGTGATGGGCACGGTTCGCGACGCCGTAACACTTGCTCCACTTCCCGCCGACGTGGAAGTCGTGGGCGGTCCGCAGCGAACCACCGCTTCACCGACCGGCGCGTATTCGCTGCTGCTTCCCAGCGATTCCACCTACACCCTGCGTTTCTCCTATTACGGATATTTCTCCGATGAGGCGGTGGTGGCGGTACTCACCGACGATACGACCGAACAGGATATGAACCTGAGTCCCCGTCCGATCGTCACGGCCTTCTTCGAGGATTTCGAGAGTGGAGCCGCCGGGTGGACACATGACAGTCCCTCTGGCTGGGGCGATCAGTGGCACGTTTCCACCGAACGTTCCTACAGCGCCACGCATTCCTACAAATGCGGCGATACCGGAACCGGTTCCTATGCCAATCTCCTCGATGCTCGTTTGACCTCGCCGGTTATCGCGAACCTTCCCAGCGAAGCGCGGCTGAGTTTCTACTACCAGATCGAAGCCGAGAGGTCGTCCTACTATTCCGACTCGGCCTATGACGGTGGAATCATCGAGCTGTCCGTGGATGGTGGTGCATTTGCCAGAGTAGCGCCGCTTGCTCCCGGGTACTCTCATATTTTCCGCCGTACCTCGGGCGGCGGGAATCCGTTTACCGGTCCCATGCCGGGTCAGCCCTGTTTCTCCGATACGGTGGACGTCTGGACGGAGGTGGCGGTAGATCTGTCAACCTACGAAGGTCAGGATGTACAACTCCGCTTCCGCTTCGGGTCGGATCAATCGGCGGCCCGCGAAGGCTGGTACGTGGACGATGTGATGGTGAGCGGTTTCGGAACGGGTGTTCCGGAAGTTCCCACGGGTCTGGTCATCTATGCTTCCGGTGACGACCTCATCTTCCGGTGGAACGCCGACGACAACATCGGCTATCGCATCTACAGCGATACTGATCCGGCCGGCAGCTTTTCCACACTGGAAAGCCAGACCACCGCCACCGGCGATACGCTGTTCGGAGCGGCAGCCTCGGCCGACTTGAGGTTCTACTTCGTACGCGGTTGGGACGGCCAGTAGTCGCTCCCGCGAAAGTGCATGATTTTTCGCAGGGGTGCGCTATGCCGCACCCCTGCGTCCGTTTTCCAGGGAGGTTTGCACTTATCGAGAGAATTCATTAGGTTAGAACCGCCCCGACGGCTATTGTCACTTCCCACGATTCCGCTGAGTGAGACCCTGCCATGCCCCGTACCTTCTTGCCAATACTCGTGTTTCTCGTTTGTCTGGCGTGTTGTGCGCCGGCTTTCAGCGCCTCTCCTCAGCCGGCGTGGGCGGCTCATGGCATGGTGGCCAGCGCCGAACGGCACGCTACCGGGGTCGGCGTGCAGGTTCTCGAGCGGGGCGGAAACGCGGTGGATGCCGCCGTGGCCGTGGCGCTGGCTCTCGGAGTCACCGAAGGCTACTCCAGCGGCTTGGGGGGTGGCTGTTTCATTCTCATTCGTCTGGCCGACGGGACGTCGGTGGCGATTGACGGCCGCGAGACGGCTCCGGCGCGGGCTTCGCGGCTGATGTTCGTCCCGCGCGACACACTAAAGCCGTCCACCCTCTCCACGGAGGGCGTCGTGGCGGCGGCCACTCCCGGCGAGCTGGCCGCCCTTGATCTGGCCGTCCGTGATTATGGGACGCTGCCGCTTGCCGATCTCTTAGAGGGAGCCATTGCCCTCGCCGACACCGGCTTCGATCTGGACATGCGTTATGCGCGTTCCATTTCCACGAATCGCGAACTCCTGTCCCGATTCGAAGGCTCGCGGCGGGTCCTTTTCAAGTCCGATACGATCCCGCTGGCTTTCGGTGACCGGCTCGTTCAGAGCGATCTGGCGGGCATGCTGAGTCGCGTGCAGGCCGAGGGAATCGAGGCTTTCTATCACGGTGAGATTCCGAAACTTGTTGAGTCCTACCTGCAACCGCAGGGGGGAGTTCTGTCGGCGCGGGATTTCGCCGCCTATCGTCCCGCCGTTCGCCCGCCGGTCATCGGCACTTATCGCGGATATGAAGTGTTGTCCATGCCGCCTCCCAGTTCAGGCGGCGTCCATGTAATTCAGATTCTGAACATTCTTGAGTCTTTCAATTTGGGGTATTTCGGTGCCGGATCATCGGAAAGCGTTCACTTGATCGCGGAGGCCATGCAGCTTGCATTTGCCGACCGGCCGAGTACCTCGGTGATCCCGACTTTGCCTCTGTCCCCGTCAAGGGACTTCTCAGCAAGGAGTACGCAGCTTCGCAGCGAGGAACGATAGATCGCCTCCGGCATCGTCATCCGAGTACCGCCGGCGATCCTCTCCCCTTTGATGCAAGCGAGAGTTCCGGGGACAAACATACCACTCATCTGTGCGTGGTGGACTCGTTCGGCAATGCGGTATCGCTCACGGCTACGATCAACACGCCCTTCGGCTCGGGAGTCATCGTCCCCGGAACGGGTTTCTTTCTGAACAATGAGATGGACGATTTCGTTACCTGGCCGGGCAAGCCCAACTACTTCGGGCTGATTGGTACGGCCGCCAACGAGATCGAGCCGGGCAAGCGCCCGCTCTCGTCCATGTCGCCGACCATTGTCGTGAAAGACGGCCAGCCGTTCATGGTGGTCGGCAGCATGGGCGGGCCGAGGATTATTACAGCCGTGCTCTTGGCCATTATCAACGCCGTAGACTACGGAATGACCATTCAGGAGGCCATTGATTTTCCACGCCTTCACCACCAATGGATTCCCGACGAATTGTGGCTGGAGAAAGAGTACTCTTCCGACGTGGTCTCCGCCCTCCGCAACCGGGGGCACACCGTCTCCGTCCGGACTCACTGGTCGGCCACAACAGGCATCCTCGCCGACTCGACCTATGGCGGATGGTGGGGTGCGTCGGACAGCCGCATTACTGGCCTTGCTGCCGGCTTCTGAGTTCTTTATAGAACATAGACTTCCCCGCTTGTCGGGCATCGTTGACAGAAAGGCCGGAGTTCCGTATATTGCAGACATCCCGTTAAACCCCCGGACTCCCATGTCAAAGATCGGTGAACGCATCCGTCGAGCCCGCAAATCCGCCGGGCTCTCCCAAGAGGAGCTTTCCGATAAGATCCGTGTGAATCGGTCTTATCTCTCGCTCGTCGAAAATGGCAAGTCTTCCCCGACTTTCGAGTTCTTGGAGAAAGTCGCTTCCGGTCTCGAAGTCCGTGTCGAGGATTTGGTGGTCGGTCGGGGACAAAACGGGTCGGAGCCCGCAGAACTTGATGACACCCCGGTCTGCGAGGGTTTGGCCGAGCTCTTGGAGGATGAGGAGCAGATGCTGCTCATGAATCCATCGCCCGAAGAGTTGCGGATTCTACGCAGTATTCGCGTGGATACCCGCTTCCGGCCTTCCAAGAGATTCTTCGTGGAGGCGCTGCTCGATTTCCGCAAGAACCGGCACCCCCGATAAGTGCCGGACCGGCTCCGTCTCTTCCTTCGATTTCTTCACTGAAATGACGATTTCATAGGCTTCATCACATCTGAGGAGATCCGTCACATGAAGCACGCGTTAACCATGAAGAACGGGATTCCCGTTTTTGAACTCAAGGGAAAAATCATGGGAGGTCCCGAGGCGAATGCTTTTCACGAAGAACTGAAGAAAACCGTAGCCGGCGGTCAGCGAAAGATCATCATTGATCTCGGGGAAGTAGAGTGGATGAACAGTTCGGGACTGGGAATGCTGATCTCGGCTCTGACCACCGTGAAGAATGCGGGCGGGGACCTCAAGCTTGCCCGTGCCACCGAGAAAATCACTTCGCTCCTGGTCATCACCAAACTTTCCTCCGTTTTCGATTCGCAACCGACCCTCGAAGCGACAATCGCCGCGTTCAAATGATCGAGTCCGGACGGATCCGAACGGAATCTTGTTCCATAGAGAGGTAGCGGTCTCCCCTGTGCCCGCAGCGCCCGCGTCGAAAATCGAAGAGCTGGACCGTCGCCTCCACCATCTGTCCGAATTGGCGGGACGGCTGGTTCAATCGCTGAAGGTGGGCGAGACCGATTCGGGACTCGCCGACACCTTCCTGGCCGTGTGGCGGGAAGCCGTTCGCGGGGAAGCCGTCCTTGAACTGTTCCGCGAGGTCGAACGTGAGCGTCAGGAAAACGAGACGCTCATGGAAATCAGCATGAAACTCTCGAGCTCGTCGGCTATCGAGGAAGTGCTGCACAACATCCTCGATTCCATGCGACGTGTGGTGAACTTCGATGCGGCGGGGATCTTTGTCTATGATCGCGAGCGCGGCCAGATCGAAGTGGACATGCTGGCCGGCTACGAAGGAACCGAGCGCGAGAAACTCTATAGGAAATTCCAGGAGGGCGTCAAACTCGGACAAGGCATCGTCGGTACGGTGATCCAAACCGGTCAGCCGATCTACGATGCCGACGTGCGTTCCGATCCCCGCTACATCCCCGCCCGCGACGGCACGCTCGCGGAACTGGCCGTGCCGATTGTCGTTCGTGGCGAAGTGATCGGGGCGCTGAATCTCGAAGCCGATCGTACCGACGCCTTCACCGATCGCGA
>JAHJDG010000062.1 GCA_018812265.1 bacterium
CACGTGCAGACCGCGCGAATGCAGGTCCTTTCCCGAGCGCAGATATTCGAGTCCGGTCACGCGATCCTTCAGAATGTAGAACAGCCCGCTATCGGAGCGAAGTCCGAGTCCTTCCGCCAGCGCGCGGCGCACCAGCTTGCGGCCCTCGCCGTCGCGAACGGAGAACGCCGCCGACGTTTGAATCCAGCCCCCCGTCTCCGCCCACTTGTTGTGATAGACGACCAGCGCGCGCGCCTGGCCGTAGCCGTTGGAATAGGCCAGCACGTTTTCGTCCACCTCGCCCGAGTCGCGGTACACGTCATAGAGAAGAAAATGCTCCGCGCCGCTGAAGAGCTGCCGCTGCCGCAGAATCGGAAAGATCTCGCGCTCATGGCGGTGCACGAGCTCTTCGTCGGGATGTTCATCGTAATAGGCGCGTTGATACTCGTGGCCGTATTTCTCCGTGAGTCCCTCGATCTGCCCGTGGCCGAACATCGGCAGTCCCGGCATCGTCGCCATCATCAGGCACACGCCGAAATATTTGTCGCCCTTCCCGAATTGCGCGACCGCCGTGTCTTCGTCGGGATTGTTCATGAAGTTGACGAACCGCTGCAAAACGCGCGGATCGAACTCCAGAACGTTCTTGATTACGCTGCGGTACTTCGCGTTCTCCTCCAGCTTGAGCATGTTCATAAACGCGCTGTTGTATACGCGATGCATGCCCAGCGTCCGCACGAAGTAGCCTTCCAAGAGCCAGAACGCCTCCGCCAGCAGCAGCGTGTCGGGAGCCTCCTCGGCCACCCGGTCCACCACTTCCCGCCAGAACTCGACCGGCATTTGCGCGTCGAATTCCTCCCGCGTCATGCCTGAGATTGCGCGCGACGGAATCGCTCCGCCCGTTCCCGGCTCGGGAAACCACAACCGCGCGTAGTGTTTCTTGGTCAGCGTCATCGCCGCGTCGAAGCGCAGGATCGGCGTCATCCGCGCCACGTGCAGAATGAGTCGGATGACCGCTTCCCGCACTTCGGGCAACAGGAAATTGAGCTGCGCGGTGTCGTTCCACGGCATCGAAGTTCCGTCGTTGCCGTGATAGACGTAGCGCACGTCGCCCGTTCGCTTGTCCACGCGCTGAAACACCACCGCCGCGTCATACTGCGCCCAGTAGCCGTCCTCGATCCGCAGTTCCAGATTGGGATCGCTCGACAGATCGGGACCCGTGTAGCGATACGCCCCGTAGGGCGGCTGCGACGACCGAATGAACCAGTCGGGATGCTCGCGCACCCACCGCGAATCGAGTCCCATGTGATTGGGAACCAGATCGGAGGCCAGCCGAATGCCGCGCCGCAGCGCGCGATCGCGCAGATTCGTCAGCGCCTCATCGCCGCCCAGATCGCCCGACACGCGGTAATCCCACAGTGAATAGGCCGACGCCACCGCGTCAATGTTCCCCCGCAGATGCTTGATCTTGCGCGAGGCTTCGCTGCGCTCCCAGATTCCGATCAGCCACAATCCGGAAAATCCCCAGTGCGCGAGACGGTCGAGCTCTTCGTCGGGAATCTGATCGAGACGGCGGATCGGACGTCCGTAGCGGCGGGAAAGCTGATCGAGCCACACGTAGATACTCTTGGCCAGCAGAACCACCCGCGGCATCCAATCGGTGTCGTCGCTGAACCGCTCCGGCTCGGCGTGCGCGCCTTCGAACATCGCCCGCGACGCGAGACGGCGCAGATACTCCAGATCGGGTGTCTGTCCCGCGCCCGGCGTCCACGGCCCCCGCTCGTCCTCGCGCACGATGTCTTCCGCCACCAGCAGCGCCCGCAGCAGTTCGGGTCCCAGCAAATCGGCCCACTCGCCGCGAATGTATTCGAGCTGTCCGCGCAGCGAATCGGGCGAACTCTTGGCGGGGGAGGCGAGAAGCTCGAAGAGCGATTGCCCCTTCGGACCGAACGTCGGCATCTGTGCGAAGAACTTCTCCAGTTCCCACACCCGTTTCAGGTAGTCGTCGCGCGTCGTCAGTTCCCGGTCGTCGTACAGATCACGCGTCGTCTGAGCGGCCGGATTGGCGTTGGCGAAAAACACCAGCAGCATCTGTTCGATGAGCGCGTGCCGTCCCGGCAGGTCGCCCAGCCGCGCATGGAGAAAATCGCGCAGATCGCGCTCGCCGCGAAACACCGGAATCGGAGTGTAGTGCGTGCCGAATCGCTGCACCGATTTCTCGACCGGCGGTTCGGGCGGACGCTCGGACAACCACAACTCGGCTTTCTCGAACATCTCCGGCTCGCGCTCCTTGCGGTAGCGATCCACCACCACGTGCAGAATGTATTGAATGAGCACGAGGGCGTAAAGATGTCCGGGCTTCGCCCCTTTTCCCTGCGGGCCAAGCCGCGCGTTCATCCGCGCCACCAGCTCCTGCACGGTGATGACGTCGGGCTGGCGAATGGTGCCCTCGTCCTTCAGGAGATCACGGTCGAAGGAGTACCGCTCGCGGGCCGGCCGCGAGAGATGAAACTCCAGCGGTGACGGCGGATCGAAAGTGTGTTTCTTGGGATCAGGCATATCGAAATTCCAACGCTGGCGGGGGATGAAAGAGAACCGACGAAGAAACGACCAACGCGATACGATGAGGCAGCGGGTGAGGCATGCCTCTCCAACTCATTTCCAACCTGAACATCCGATCAATAACTTGTTGAATAGCCTACTGTTCGTTATATCAGCCTCTTCTTGACACACAAACAAAATTGTCGTATATTTGTGTCGGATATTGCCACAAATAGTTGTCTAAATGGGACTTTATCACATGAAAGCTGGTTTTATTAAACTTCCGCGGGCAATCTTCGAACTCTGCCCGATCTCCCGCCGCTTCACCCGCTTTGAAGCCACCGCCGATCTTTTCAGACGCGCTAACTACCGAAAAACCAATCCGACCGATCACAAGGAGTCCATTGAACTGTATCCCGGCGAGCTATTCCATTCCACCGAGGGCCTGTCGGAAAACTGGAACTGGCCACAAGCCGAAGTCGAGCGATTCCTCGAAGCGCTGCAGAACGCCGGCGTGCTCACCCGATCGCGCCGGGGAATGAGCAATGTTCTCAGCCTCCATCACGACGGCCGGTTCTGGCAAGCCATTGATTTTCCGTCAAAGAACTCTGCTCTTCCAAAGAGAGAATCTCTTTCTTCTTCCCTTCTCGAAGAACCGGAAGAGAAGATCCTCTCTTCGGAAGACGGCGGCGAGACGGCGGAGGATTTTCCCCGGGCGGAGTGGGCCGAGTTTCTGCGGCAGACAATCCTCGAGCGGCGGCTCGGCGCGCTCAACCGGACACGGCTTTCCGAACTGCGTGCCGAGTTCGAGACCAAGCTTACCGCCGAGGGTCGCTGGCCCGCAACTACCAGCCTGTCGGGCGCAGCGTCAGACCTTCCCGGCCATACCGTTCCCGGTCGTACTCGACGGCCACCAGACTCCCCTCCCGCAACTCGAACGTCAGATCATTGACGGTCGGCCGATCGCCCTGCTTGCGAAGCTTCACGTGCACCATCTTCCCGCTGCCCAGTTTCCACGTTCCCGTTTCGATGATGGTGGGGACGTTGGCCACCTGTTCGGTGTGAAACGCGGCTGTAAGGTCGTCGTTCAGGATGAGCGTGACCGCCCGGCCCGGTCCGCCTCCCGGTGCAAACATTCCTCTATGTTCGCCGATGACGTCATGGCTGGAAATCGAAGAACAGCCCCCGATCAGCGCGGCCGCGATCAGAAGCCCGAATGGGACTCGGCCCATAGCGAATTCCTCCTCTGTGACTTGAATCCGGTCACCTGCAATGTACGTACAATGGGCGGAGAAATCAAGGGATTGAGGAAAAAGTGAAGCGAAACGAGGAAAAGGGATGAGCTGGATCCGCCGGATCGAGAACCTGCTCGGCGATTCGCGGCACACCCAACGTCGGATACGACGGGATTCCACACAAAAAACGGGCGCGACCTCATCGCGCCCGCAGATCACGCCAACCGTATTTGGGTATTCATTCCGCCGAGTATTGAAGCGCGCGCTTTCGCTCCATGATAATCTGCATGACCACTCGCACCCAATGAAGACTGCAATGATCATCACAGGCATCCGTGTTGGCGGAATCGAGGCAATAGCCGGGACACGTCTCCTTGCCTAAGTTCAATTCGGTGTATTCCATTCTATCGTACAGGGATCGGAACATCACCACCGGAACGGCAAACGTCGAGCCACAATCCTTCCTGCGATGCGTGAAGAGCAGCAATCCCTGATGAAGATCGAACGGGAACACCTGAAATCCGTTGAGCGTCACCGCCGGATCGTCAATCAGTTCTTCAACCGAATGCCACGACTGATGACACTTCTTGCAGGAAGCGGTCAACTTGAGTGAATCTGTATAAAGCTCTCGGTTCATCGTGCGTCTGCGGTCTCTGCGGAACCTGCGCGTCGTGAATAATACAAGAGAATATTCGCCACTTGATTATTCAACGAATGCAGAGACACAAAGTTCCGTCAAGGCACTGCTCGTGCCGATGACAGCCAAACCCAAGCGGGCCGCAAAGCCCGCTCAGAAACATCTTCTCTTATAAATCACCGAATGACGGGAAGATCATCCTTCGGCCGCGGTCATCGCCTCGGTTTCGGGCTTGACCGGCGGATCGTTGATGAGATACTTGAAGCGTCGCTCGAACTCCTCCTTCGACAGCTTGCCGATGAGCGCGAGCCGGGCCGTGGTTTTCACTTCCGAAAAGTCGCTGGCTTCGAGGCGAACCATGTATTGCCGGGCCACTTTGTAGCTGTCGGAATCAATATCCACCTGACGGATGCGCAGCCGCCCCGATTCGGAATCGGCAAGATCGGCAAACGTGAGTGGAATCACCTTGCCGCGATTGATCGCCACGATGGCTCCCGATCCGCCGTTCAGAAGATAGCGCACCGCCGCATAGCCGAGGTCCTGCACGTATTCGCGATCGAACGGAATGGGAGCCGCGCAGCGCAGCTCATAGCCGATGTCCTTGGCCACGATGGTCGCGGGAATGCCGCGTTCCTTCAATCGCCTCGTGACTTCGCTCTTCACCATCCGTCCCAGATCAATTTCCGAAAAACGGATGTTGCCGTGCGCGTCGTAGTCGAGATCGGCCACCTGCATGAGCTCGTTCTTGTCAATGCGGTCGAGGATTCCTTCGGCGAGCACGGCCACGCCGTAGGGACGGCTCATCGCCATGCGCTTGATCGCCGAGCTTTCCAGAATATCGCAGATCGTGGTAAATGAAATCTTGCGGTCGCGGAATTCCTCGCCGATGATCGTCAGCGTTGCGCCCGCCGCCTTGCCGGTTCCCAAGGCCAGATGACCGGCCTTGCGACCCATGCTCACGACGTAGTACCAGCGATTGGTGGTCTGCGCATCCTCCATCAGCGTGCGCACGATGTCGGCTCCCACGTGCCGGGCGGTTTCGTAGCCGAAGGTGGGCATGTCGCCGGGCAGCGGCAGATCATTGTCAATGGTCTTGGGAACGTGAGCCACCTGAATCTGCTCGCCCAAGAGTTCGGCGACGCGATGACTGCTGTAGGCGGTGTCGTCGCCGCCGATGGTCACCAGATAATCCACTTCGAGCTGCGTCAGCGCCCGCACCGCGGCTTCCATCTTCTGCGGACTGCCGGTCGGATTTTCGCGGCTGGTGCGCAGAATCGAACCGCCGAGGAATTGAATCCGGCTCACCGCTTCGATATCGAGTTCGGTGGTACGGCTTGAATCGCCGCGCGACAGCCACTTGAAGCCGTCGAAAATTCCCATCACGCGCAAGCCCGAGTTGACGGCTTCAATGGTGATCGAGCGGATCACTCCATTTATACCCGGAGCGGGGCCACCGCCCACGAGAATGGCCACAGTACGGCGACGAATGGCATCTTCAATCTTTAGCATATTTTTGTTCTTTCTTGGTTTAGCATTGATGTTCAAGTCGCCGGGTCGCGACTGTTCCCGCTCAATTTAGCACTTCTCGCGTAAGATTCAAACTTCTCAGGCTGCACGGGAAGCGGTTGCGCCTTGCCGGTTCGTTATGTATATTGTTTCAGATAAGTCTATCTGGAAACGGGGATTGCGGGCAAAGCGGGCGGTCATTTCCCCAAACTACAGTAATGGCGCAAGCCTCGTGCCGCCGCTTGTTGAACTCGCATTCATCCCGCCTCCGTTCCGCCATTCAACCTTCTGGAACCGACAATGACCGACCATCTTGACACTTCGCGCGAGCGAAAAGACCAACTGAAACAGAAGATTCTCGATCTCCATCAAGGAGCCAACCCGGAAGTGTTGCGCGGGGAGATTGCTCATCTGATGGGCAAAGTCTCCTACGGCGAAGTGGTGCAGGTGGAACAGGAACTCATCGCCGAGGGACTTCCCGTGCAGGAAGTGACCGACCTGTGCGACATTCACTCGAAGGTGTTGTCGGGGCAGATTGATCTTTCCGGCGTGAAGCCCGCTCCGACGGGACATCCCGTTCACACGTTCACCGCCGAGAACAACGCGCTGCAAACGCTGATCGAAAACATCGAGTCTTCCCTCAGCGATCTGGCGAACCTTCCCAAGGACGCACCGGCGGCGGAGGTGGTGGACACGCTCGTTTCGCAGTTTCGCTTGCTCTTCGACGTGGACAAGCACTATCGCCGCAAGGAGTATCTGCTCTTTCCCTACATGGAGAAGCACGGCATCACCGGCCCGCCGAAAGTGATGTGGGCCAAGCACGACGAAGCGCGGGCAATCATTAAAAAGGCGCTCGCCTATCTCGACGAAGCGCAGAACGCGAAAGCGGGAGTGGTGACGGTGAAGGCCGATCAGGTGCTGCGACCGGCGCTGCTGGCGGTCTCCGAAATGATCGTCAAGGAGACGAAGATTCTGCTGCCGATGTGTCAGGAAGCTCTGGAGCCGGCAGAGTGGTTCGAGATTGACCGGCAGAGTCCGGAGATCGGATTCTGTCTGTACGATCCGAAAGTGCAGTGGATTCCCGAAGACGCGACCGGCATCGAACCGGAGACGGCGGAGAAGGGACGGGTGACGCTGCCCACCGGCAGTCTGTCACTCGGCGAGTTGTTCTCGATCTTCAGCGCGCTTCCCATCGGTCTGACCTACGTGGACAAGGATGATACGGTGCGATTCTTTACGCATGGCCGCGATCCGATCTTCGACCGCAACCGCTCGATTCTGGGACGGAAGGTGCAGATGTGTCATCCGCCCAAGAGCGTGCATCTCGTCAACCGCATCCTCGATGATTTCAAGAGCGGCCGACAGGATAAGGCCGAGTTCTGGATCAACATGGGCCCGAAGTTCGTGTACATTACCTACTGGGCGGTACGCGACGAATTGGGAGAATATCTGGGAACCGTCGAGATGACCACCGACCTCGCGCGGCAGCGCAAGTTCGAGGGCGAACAGCGGCTGTTGGACTACGAAGCGGGAGGCAAGTGAAGCGATGAACGATGAAGGTCTCTTTTTCACGCCTTAGATCGGGCCTCCGGCCCGACAATGGGTAGCATTCACGCACAGAGGAACGCTCAAGTGGGGAGGTACAAATGAAGACGCTGGCGAAGATCGGTTTGCTTTGGACGCTGACTCCGTTCTGTTTGTCGGTGCAGGCGCAGGACAGCCTCAATGTGAGGCAAGTGGGGTTGCTCGACGACTATTGGGACGCAGCCCAGGCAGTGGTGGTTGTAGGGACGCTCGCCTATGTCGCCACCGGTCATTCTGGGCTGCGAATCGTAAGCATCTTTTACCCCGCCTCCCCCATAGAAATCGGTTACTATGACACTCCAGGGCACGCCCAGGGTGTGACGGTGTCCGGAAATTGGGCGTACGTTGCGGATGACCGTGGGGGTCTTCGGGTGGTGAACATCATGAATCCTTCCAGTCCGGTTGAGGCGGGATTCTATGACACTCCGGGATTTGCTTATGGTGTGGCGGTGGCGGGAAACTACGCCTACGTGGCGGACGGGGGTAGTGGCCTGCGGGTGGTGAACATCACGAATCCTTCCAATCCGGTTGAGGCGGGGTTCTATGACACTCCGGGATTTGCTATTGGTGTGGCGGTGGCGGGAAACTACGCCTACGTGGCAGACTGTGGAAGTGGCCTTCGGGTGGTGGACATTTCGAATCCCTCCAGTCCCTTCGAGGAGGGCTTCTATGACACTCCGGGGTGGGCTGATGGTGTGGCGGTGTGGGGAAACTACGCCTACGTGGCGGACGAGTATAGTGGTCTTCGGGTGGTGGACATTTCGAATCCCTCCAGTCCCTTCGAGGAGGGCTTCTATGACACTCCGGGGACTGCGAATGGTGTGGCGGTGGCGGGGAATTACGCCTACGTGGCGGACGAGTATAGTGGACTTCGGGTGGTGAACATCACGAATCCCTCCAGTCCCTTCGAGGAGGGCTTCTATGACACTCCGGGGTGGGCTGATGGTGTGGCGGTGTGGGGAAACTACGCCTACGTGGCGGACGAGTATAGTGGACTTCGGGTGGTGGACATTACGAATCCCGCCAGTCCGGTGGAGGCGGGATTCTATGCTCCGGGATCTGCTGAGGGTGTGGCGGTGTGGGGGAATTATGCGTACGTGGCGGACTGGGATGGTGGACTTCGGGTGGTGAACATCACGAATCCCGCCAGTCCTTTTGAGGCGGGATTCTATGACACTCCGGGGACTGCGAATGGTGTGGCGGTGGCGGGGAATTACGCCTACGTGGCGGATGCGGGTAATGGCCTGCGGGTGGTGAACATTACGAATCCCTCCAGCCCCTTTGAGGAGGGCTTCTATGTTACTCCGGGGTATGCGAATGGTGTGGCGGTGTCGGGGAATTACGCGTACGTGGCGGATGCTGACAGGGGTCTTCGGGTGGTGAATATCACGAATCCCTCCAGTCCGGTTGAGGCGGGGTCCTATGATCCTTCGGGGTCTGCGAATGGTGTGGCGGTGGCGGGAAACTACGCCTACGTGGCACATTCTTTGGGTCTTCTAGTGGTGAACGTCACGAATCCCTTCCATCCGGTTTTGACGGGATTCTATGACACTCCGGCGCAGGCTCAAGATGTGGTGGTGGCGGGGAATTATGCCTACGTAGCGGATGGAGCAAGTGGTTTGCGGGTGGTGAACATCACGAATCCCGCCGCCCCATTTGAGGTGGGATTTTATGACACGCCGGGGTTGGCAAGCGGTGTGGCGGTGTCTGGGAATTATGCTTACGTGGCAGATGGGCCATATTTTGGCATCTACGACTGCTCGGAAGCGTTGAACACAACACGTTCCGCCTTTTCCGATTTACCCGTTAGCTTCACACTGCATCCGGCCTTCCCCAATCCGTTCAACGAACAGACGATGATTCGCCTCGATCTGTCGCAAACGGTGCGCGGGAGGTTGGTGGTGTACGATCTGCAGGGGCGGGAAACGGCTACGCTCCTCAACAGAGTGTTGAACGCAGGCTCACATGAGGTCTTGTTCAACGCGAACGGGCTTGCATCGGGAACGTACTTCGTTCGACTGGAGTCGGCGGAGTTCTCCGCAACACAAAAGGTGATGCTGCTTCGATGACCAGCACAACAAGCTGCACCACACAAAACGAATGCGTCTCAGAGTTGTCATAGCCATCCTGGCCGGCGCGCTGTTCATCCGGAGTGATTTCGTCGCACCGGAGGATGCGAGCATTCCCGGAGGCGAGTGCACGACGGCGGTGATTGCGGGCTTTGCGACGGCGAACGGGCGGCCGCTGCTCTGGAAAAACCGCGACGTCTCGCAGCCGCATCAGGAAATCGTGTACTTCGACGACGGAATCTATCCGTACGTGACGATTGCCAACGCGGGCGATTCGACGCAGGCGTGGGGCGGCGTGAACAGCACGGGCTTCGCCGTCGAGGACGCGAACAACTGGAACACGCCCGACACCGTGGCCGGCCCCGAGGACGACGGCACGATCATCAAGCTCGCTCTGCGGACGTGCCGGACGGTCGCGGACTTCCAGCGTCTTCTTGACTCCACTTCGATTGCCGGTCATACGCAACCGGCGATCTTCGGCGTGATTGACGCGGAGGGCGGCGCGGCGATGTTCGAGACCTTCGCGCACTCCTACATCCGCTATGACGCGAGCGATCCCGAAGCCGCGCCGCTGGGAGTACTGGTTCGCTCCAATTTTTCGTATGCGGGCAGCGCGAGCGGACGGATCGGCGTTTATCGGCATGACCGTTCTCTGGAACTCATCGAAGCGGCGGTGCAGGGAGACTCTCTGACCGCGAAATACATCTGCCGCACGGTGGCGCGCGATCTTCGCACCGACGAGAATTTCGATCCCTATCCCCTGCCGTTCGAGGGATTTCAGGGCGGTTTGCCGCGGGGATGGATTTCCACGTGGGGCGCGACGTGTCGGCGGTTGACGGTCTCGGCATGCGTGGTCGAGGGCGTGTTGCCCGGCGAGAATCCGCTGCTCTCCACTCTGTGGGCGTTTCCGATGGCCGTGCAATATGGAGTCGCGTTGCCGTTCTGGGTGGCGGCTGAACAAACTCCGCCGGAAGTGAACAGCGACAGCACGGGACCTTTGTGCGACATCGGACTGCGCATCAAAACGATTGCCCAACATGCCGAAGGATTCCACGACACGCTGGACACGTACATTCTCGACAACGGCGTGGGCGGGGGAATTCACGCGACGACGTTTCCGCTCGAAGATACGATCTTCGCCCGCACCGAGGCACGACTTGCATTATGGCGGGACACGACGATTCTGACGCGGTGGGACATGGCGAGGCTGTCGGCGGGACTGGCGCGGATGGCGTATGATTCGCTGGTGAATTGGCCGGGGCCGGGAGACCTGATCGCGTCTCCGCGCGCGCCGCAGAATGTCACGGCCTATTTCGTGCCGGGCGCGGGTCTGCGGCTGCGGTGGGAGGCGGTGACGGAAGACACGCTCGGTGCGCCGATCACGCCGGAGGCGTATGCTATCCTGAAGAAGGACAGCACAGATGGCGAGTGGCAGCAGGAGGAGATCGTGGCCGGCACCTTTACGGAGTATGCTATTCCCACGGCATGGCTACCGGAGAAACGATTCTACTGTGTGAAGGCGATGATCGAAGAGCAATCGCGGCTACGCTAATAGACGAAATCTAATTTTAAGCAGCGACACAATGAACGGGCTGCCCGCACGGGCAGCCCGTTTTACATCGTGCATAACCGGCAGCGATTACTCTTGGCCGACTTTGAGAATGGCGATGGCTTTTTCGAGAGCGGTGCGCGCTTCCTGCTGGGCTTCGGGAGTTTTGGCTTCGGCGAGTTCCTGAAGCGCACGGTCGCGGGCTTTCTTCGCGCGATCGAGGTTAATGTCTTCCTTGCGCAGGCAGGACTCGGCGAGAATGACGGCGCGATTGCCGTGGACTTCGAAGAAACCGCCGGTGATGACAAAATCGAAGCTTTCATCGGGATCGTCCACGTGGAGCCGTCCCGGTTTCAATCCGGCCATCAGCGGAGCGTGATCGGCGAGGACGCCGAAATCCCCGCCCACGCCCGGCGCGCGCACGTGAATGATTTCGCCGGTGTAGACCGACCCGGTGGGCGTGACGATCTCGAGTTTGAAAATCTTGGCCATTCCTATTTCTCGAGCTTCTCGAAGTTCTGGATGGTTTCTTCGATGCCGCCGCACATGTAGAAACAGTGCTCGGGAATATGATCGTATTCGCCTTCGAGAATGCCCTTGAAGCTGCGCACGGTGTCGGCGATTTTCACGTAGGCTCCCGGGCGGCCGGTGAACGCTTCGGCGACGTGGAACGGCTGCGAGAGGAATTTCTGCATCTTGCGCGCGCGATCCACGGTGAGCTTGTCTTCATCGGCGAGCTCATCCATTCCGAGAATGGCGATGATGTCCTGCAGGTCCTTGTAGCGCTGGAGAGTCTGCTGGACGCGGCGGGCGGTGTTGTAGTGATCGTCGCCGACCACCTGCGGATCCAGAATCCGCGAGGTGGAGTCGAGCGGATCCACCGCCGGATAGATTCCGAGCTCGGAAATTTTGCGCGAAAGCACTGTCGTTGCGTCGAGATGCGCGAAGGTGGTGGCGGGCGCGGGATCGGTGAGATCGTCGGCGGGAACGTAAATCGCCTGCACCGAGGTGATCGAACCTTTCTTGGTGGAGGTGATGCGTTCCTGCAAGGCTCCCATCTCGGTGGCGAGCGTGGGCTGATAGCCGACCGCCGACGGCATGCGACCGAGCAGCGCGGAGACTTCGCTGCCGGCCTGCGTGAAACGGAAAATATTGTCAATGAAGAGCAGCACGTCGCGGCCTTCCTCATCGCGGAAGTATTCGGCGAGCGTGAGTCCGGTGAGCGCCACCCGCGAACGCGAGCCGGGCGGTTCGTTCATCTGGCCGAACACCATCGTCACTTTCGAGTTCTTAAGCGCGTTCCGGTCCACGGTGGTCATGTCGAAGGCTGTGACGTCGAAGCCTTTTCCGAAATCCGTCACTCCCGATTCGACCATTTCGCGGAGCAGGTCGTTGCCTTCGCGGGTTCGCTCTCCGACTCCGGCGAACACCGAAATTCCGCCGTGTTCCTTGGCGATGTTGTTGATGAGTTCGAGGAGAATGACGGTCTTCCCCACTCCGGCGCCGCCGAAGAGTCCGATCTTACCACCGCGGGCAAAGGGCTGAATGAGGTCAATGACCTTGATGCCGGTTTCGAGGACTTCCGACGACGTGTCGAGTTCGGTAAGCGGCGGCGCGGGGCGATGAATCGGATAGCGCTTCTCGGCGGGAATCGGTCCGAGGGTGTCAATAGGCTCGCCGACGACGTTCATAAGCCTTCCGAGCGTGCCCGCGCCGACCGGCACGGAGATCGGCTGCCCGGTGTTCACCACCTTCGAGCCGCGGGTGAGACCTTCGGTCGGATTCATCGAAACCGTGCGGACGGTGTTGTCGCCCAAATGCTGCTGCACTTCGAGGGTGATCGTACTTTCCTGTCCGGCGATCTGCGTGTGGAGCGCGGCGTAGAGAGTGGGCAGTTCTCCTTCGGGAAACTCGACGTCCACCACCACGCCGATGATTTGCTTGACCGTTCCTTCGTTCATAACATCCGGAACCTATCTTGTGTTCATTTCTTTTCGTGTTGTGCGGACTCTCGCAGACGCTCGATGATGCGGGCCTTTCGGTCGGGCACGCGATCGGCAAAGGGATGATCGAGCGCAAGCCGAATCGTATCGTTGCCGGTTTCGTCCGCGCGAGCCGCCGCCGTCTCGAGGTAGTCCAGCACGACGTCGGGATCGGCTCTTCCGAGCGTTCTCAGACAGGCGACGAAGCTGTTGCGCACGTACTCGCGCGGATCGGCCAGCAGCGGATCCAGAATCGGCAACAAGCGGGGCCGGAATTCGGCGTGGCGGAGGGCATAGCCGAGCAGCGCCTGAGGAGCCGCGCGGCGCACTTGTTCGTCGGAATCGCGAACCCACGCCGTCACAACTTCGACGACGAATGCGAGATGGAATTCGGCCGCGCCGTCCTGATCTTCGAAAACGTCGAAAACGCGGGCGGCGAGATCGCGCACTTCCCAGTCGTCATCGGTGACGAGGTGTCGCGCCGTGTCCACCCAGAATCCGGGCTGAAGTCGAGCGAGCCGGAAGATCAATCCGACCGCCGCGCCGCGGGTTTCCCGGACGGAGGACGAGATCAATTTCAGCGCGACATCAATCGCCGCGGCGGGAGTTTTTTCCAGAATTTCGCCGACGGCGTTTCCAAGACCGAAAAGTCCAGCGGGCGGATAGAACGGCGTTCCCGCCAGCCGGTGATCGAATTCCGCGAGCAGCTCCTCGACGGGAATCCGTCCCTGCGCGCATTGACCGGCCAGGTCCGTCAGCTCTCGATTTCGCTCTTCAGTTGACTCTCCGTCACCGGAGTTATTCGGCATTGTGGCTGTTGCCGTCCGAGCCTTCGGTCGTTGTCGAGGGCGCGGAAGTCGTCACCGGCGCGGGACGTTCCGGCCGCTCGATGCGATCGCGGAGTTCCTGCAGATCAATGAAGTGAGATCCGACGGCCATACGGAGCTCGGCGGCAATCCAATTCTGCGTGGAAACGACACAGATTTCTTTTCCGCGCGAACGGAGCAATTCGAGCGCGCGTTCGAAATCGCCATCACCGGAGAGAAGAATTACCTTATCGTAGTTCTCGATGGTATTGAACATATCCATCACGATTTCGACGTCGAGGTTCGCCTTCTGGGTGGTCTCGCCGGTTTCGGAATCGTAGATGGTCTTGAGTCCTTTAGTTCGTACCACGTAACCGGCATAGGCGAGGAAGCGGATGAAGTTCTCATCGCGCGGATCGGGGGGCTGCTTGAGTCCCATGTACCAATAGGCATCGGTGAGATCATCATCGCCGCGGAGAACGCGGAGGAGTTTGGCCGGGTCAAAAAACCAGCCCAGACCTTTTTTCTGCGTGTAGAACATGTTGGCGCCGTCTACAAAGATAGACAGGCGTTTTTTTGCATAGGGATACGCCATCTGATACATCCGGGTTCGGTTAACGGTTCTGCTTTACGCAGCGCGGGCGATTTTTCGAGAGGTCATTTCCGCGCTGAAGGTAGAGGTGCTTCTGCCGGGGATGCTGCGGTTATTGCAGTCCCTCGGCGCCCGCCACGACTTCGAGGAGTTCCCTCGTGATGGCCGACTGGCGGGCTTTATTGTAAGTCAGCGTCAAGGACTCGATGAGTTCCTGCGCGTTATTGGTGGCGCTTTCCATGGCCGTCATGCGGGCACCCATCTCGGCCGCGAACGATTCGAGGAGGATTCGCCACAACTGCACTTTCACGAACAGCGGCAGGATGGCGTCAAGAATCTCGTCCTCGGAGGGTTCGTAGATGATGTCGGCGGTGATGGCATGCTCGTCGGCGGGA
>JAHJDG010000063.1 GCA_018812265.1 bacterium
AGCAACGGGCATGATCCCCAGCCCGCTGTTTTCGAGGAGAATCATGAGAGAATCAACGACGTCGAAGGAATCCCACGCCTCTGCCACTACGCCGGCAGGCGGCTTCCGGATGATCACGAATCTACAAGTCTGCATGGCATGGCACGCGTACAAGTCAGGTTTGTTGCGAACGTACCGCGACTTCCGCGTCTACTTCGCGCTGCATGAAATCGACGAACGCCGGCAAGCGGAAAACCGCAAGCGCCGGTGCCGAAAGCAGGTGCAACGCGAGTTCGTATTCGACCGCAAGAAACTGACCGATGAAGTTCATTCCCTGGTGGGCGGTGCTGGCGGAAGGCACATCCGGTCTTCGCTCCGGCGTTTGGAGCGGGCCGGCCTGATTCAAATGACCGAGTCGACGATCGATTTTGACGAGACGCCTGAACGAATGCCAGCCGAAGCCATCGCCGGTGTGATTGAGATGTTCAACCGAATCGACAGCCGAAAGCGAGTGCGGACACGTTCGTTGCCGCTCCCACGCCGGATGATCAGGCACATTGCGGGCGATTGCCCCGCCGCGCGCGCGGCAACTGTGCTAGGCTACGCCATGCGGTGTCTGTTTCCCGCAAGGAAGGGCATAAGCGCGGAGGGTTCGTGCTCGGTTTCATTCGTGTCTGAACTCTTCGGTGTACATCCCCGCACGGTGAAGCGCAGTCGCGCGGAACTCGTCGTAACGAACTGGCTGATCCCCGGCCCGGCCGATCGATGGCACGTGCAGAGGTTTGGGGGAAGGGCAACGGTCAATCTCGCCTGGGAGAATCGAAGCGGCAATGGGGGAAACGTGGCCGGCGCAGCTTGCTCCACCGCCTTGTCACCCCGACCGCCGAGAATCGACACCAAGATGCCACCCCCAGTATCAAACAGGAATCTCCCTTCTGGAAGAAACCACAAACCCGCCAGCGGCAGACCGGATGGTGCTTGGCAACGGTTTCCACCGGGCCTTGATCGGTGGCTTGGGCACGTCGCTCTTGAGGATCTGCGCGACGATGGCCGGCTGGCGGCGTTGTTCGAGCGCGCCTGCATGGCCCGTCTGCTGAAGGACTGCGAGAACGACCGCCTGCGGTTCTTCGCAGCCGCCGAACATGCTCTGAGCGTCGGGACCACGAACGCACCAGGGCTGTTTGCGACGATTGTGCGGCGAGGTCTCTGGCATGTCATCACGCTGAGCGACGAGGAACGGACCGTCAGTCGGATGAAGCGGATGCGCGATGGCTCGGGTGTTGTGAGCGAAAATGTTACCCCGAATCACGCTGGTCGCGTGCCGACCACGTTCCCCCCATCAAGTCGTCGTCTCTCGGTTCCAATCGAATCACTCGTCAGGAGAGTCGCCAATCAGCGGTCGATTGAGCTGGTCTTGAAGAACTGGAAAACTCCCGACGCTCTCCCTGGTCTGGTGTACCGGTTCTCCGCGCGGGACGGTTGACGTGTCATGTTTTGTCGCAAGAAAACTTGACACTATCTCCGCAGTCGCGGACGCTCCCGGCATGGCATCTGGTCCGGAATCATCGTCGAACGCCCAACGTGTGGCCGCCCATGTCCGCCAGCGCATCGAGGACGGCGGCGAACGCCTGTGGCGATTGGAAGATTTTCGCGACCTGCCCTTCGCGGCCGTGGCGCAGACGCTCTCACGACTCGCCAGGGCTGGGAAGATCGAGCGGCTGAGCAAAGGGGTCTATTATCGATCTCGGGAAACGGCCTTCGGCAAGAGCCGGCCCAACCCTGCGGCGATCCAGAGGCTCGCGGCCCGGAGAAAGACCCTCTACCCGTCCGGCGTCGCGGCGGACAGCCTGCTGGGGTTCACGACCCAGACGGCCAGCCAGCGCGAACTGGCCACGAGTGCCTTGAGCTTGCCGCGGAAACTTGTGGGCCAGGATACTGTCGTGCATGCTCGCCGTAAGCGCTCGGTCGTCTACACAGGCGCAGCTTTGTCAGCGCCGGTGATTAACATCCGGGGTTGATCGTGTCAGGAGCGGGAGCTCAGGAGTTGCAGCGGGTGGGTGCGAGTTGATCGGCCTTCCAGGCTGCGGGCAGGAGGATCGCGGGGTCTTCGCCGCGGGGCAGGCGATCGATGACGTCGCGGAGGTATGCGAACGGGTCCAGCCCGTGGAGCCGACAGGTCACGACGATCGAGTAGATGATCGCCGCACGGTGCCCGCCGTCGGCACTGCCCGCGAACGTCCAGTTTCGCCGCCCGATCACCACGTGACGCATGGCCCGCTCGGAAGCGTTGTTATGAAGCGGCAAGGTCGGATCATCGAGGAAGCGCGTCAGCGGATGCCACTGGTTGAGCAGATAGCCCACGGCCTTGCCGACGGCGCTGCGCGGCAGAACCTCCAGTGACCAGGCGTCGGCACAAGATCGAATCTCTGCGACCAGCGGGGCCGACGCCGCGCGGCGTAGCGCCAGGTGATCGGCGTCGCCGAACGGCGAGTCCGGGGCCTCCCGCGCCTCCTTGGCCCTCCGCTCCACGGCGAAGAGTTCCTGGATCAACTTCAACATCTGTCCACAGCGACGGCGATCGTCCAGGCGGGCATCGTAGAACTTGCGCCGCGCATGAGCCCAACAACCCGCATGGATCAGGTTGCCGCATTGAACGACCTCGTTGTAGCTGGCATGGCCGTCGGTCAGCAGTGTCCCCTCGAAACCCGACATGAAAGATGACGGGCCCGCCCGGCTGTGCGACGGGGTAAAGTCGTACAACACCAGCTTCGACGATTCGCAAAGGTAGGTCCACAGGTAACCGGTGGCCGTCCGCGCCTTCAAGGTATCCAGCTGGTACGGCACCGGCGTGTCATCCGATTGGATCAGGCGGCCCGCCAGAAGCTCGGTCTTCAGGCCGTCATAGATCGGCCGGAGCAGATCCGCCATCCGGCCCACCCAGTCGCACAGCGACGCGACGCCGATCTCCACGCGATGACGCCGCAACATGCCCTGCAACCGGTTCAGCGGGCTGGGTGGGGGCAAGCGTGTGCGAGCGGCTGCGTTTCCACGCCGCAGCCGCGCACGCGCTTGCGGCGGGGGCGGTGAATCCCTGCGGCCTGTTCGTCTACCTGACGCGTGGTCACCACTGGGACCGGCTCACGCTTGCGGCGGAGGACACTGCTCGCCGCAGACTCCAGGCTCTCGACGAGGGGGCGGAGTTCGAGCCAGCTACCCCGAAGGGCGGTTGCCGAGAAACGAGCCGGAAGTCTGCCCGTCACAACTCACCGCTGATGCACACCTCTGCACAGGAAGTCCGGGCTCTGGTGTGCTCACTTGCCGGACGCATGGCCGTAGCTCCGACATCGGCCGGCGGGCCGGCGCTTGCGGAAGCAGCAGGACAGGCCGTGCGAGGTCGAGGACTTTCACCGACCACCCGCAGGCCCATATGGCGCGGCATGCCTCCGACCCGTCGGTGCGTGCCAAGCCGCAAGGAAAAAAAACCGCATGGGGCCAACGCGGGAATCTGAAGGCCACTTATGCACCTCTCGGGACCGGAATCGCAGGATCGTGAGGCCGCCGGCGGTTCCCTGCGAAGTGAGCCTGACCGGGGCCCGTGGGAGGGGGGTATCATTCCCTCCGCCCTCCGACTTCTGCGTGAGGCACGGCAGGTCAACCCCACCAAGCACGATGCGTCCCGAACAGAATTGTGACTCTCCCCTATTCCCATGATTCCTATCACCCTTAGATTGCCGTATAACCACCATCTATAGTCACTAGGCTTCCTGTGATAAAACTGGACCTCTCGCTTGCAAGAAAAAAGACTAACTCCGCCACTTCAACTGCACTTCCGATTCTTCCTAATGGGTACTTAGTTTCTTCTTCCGCCCAGACTCTGGAGATATCTCCGGAGTACTGTTCTTCGGCCATCCTACGTTTGCTCTCAATATTCAAGTTTGTCTTTATAGCGCCTGGACAAATGGCGTTGACACGAACATTCTGCTTTGCCAAATCGACAGCGATGCTCTTCGTAATCTGGCCTAATCCTGCCTTGCTTGCGCCGTAGGCCAATGAATTCGTTTTGGCGACGAAACATTGGTCCGACGCATTAATTACTATTGCTCCCCCATGTTGACCATCCAAATACCTGATGGCCTTGTTTATCGTAAAGACGACAGCTTTCAGATTGGTATCTATCACTCTATCCCACGATGACTCCGTTATGTTGTGAACGTTATTCTCTTCGTATATGCCTGCGTTTGCAAACACGACATTGATCTTGCCAAACCTATTGTACGTACCTATTATGGCAGCCTCGACATCTGAGACAAGACAGACGTCTCCATGATAGAAGTACAGGCTGGCATCTGTGTAAGCACTCACCAGTTCCTCGCCTAGTACTTTGTTTGCGTCGATGAAGCCCACAGCAGTGTCTGCGGATAGAAACTTTTCAACACATGCCCTCCCTATTCCGCTAGATCCACCTGTAATGAACGCTACATTCATTAATCATAATCCCCTTCTCATCGAAGCCTCTAACCACTTATCCAACTCAGCGTAGCCATCAATCGCGTCTACATCCACGCCATTCTGCTCACCCCACGTAGCACCTGGAGAACGCATGCGAATAAACTTGCATCCGATGTTTCGCGATATTGCATAGTCCGCTACTGTGTCACCTATGTGAAGTACATGCAGCGGCTCCACATCGTATTGAGTAAGCAGTGTCGTAATGTTGTGCGCCTTGTTCGCAGGGCCTCCCTTGACATCCAAGAAATAGTCGTGGAGTGAGCACGCCTCAAGAAACGCAACTACTTCCGCAACCGGTGACAGTGATACTATGACATATTGTACTGTGCCTTGCCATCTACCCAAAAACGCCGACAGGCCGGGAATAGGCCCTTTCTTAATCACATTGGTAAATGCGATTGTGGAGAATGCATCACTTAACGCTGCGATCTGCCTAGAGGAGCACTCCTTGCCTATGACACAGGATAGCACCGTCTTAATCACGAGCTCTCGTGGTTTTCCCACATTGTCTCTATAGAGCTCCCTGATAGCACTGGAGTACTTAGCGCCAAAGTTGCGAAACACCTCCACATATGCGTCTTCCTTCACCTCTTTGCTGTCGACAACAACGCCATCAAAATCAAAGATGATATATTCGTATTTCATCTCAGTCAGCACTTCTCAAAGACAAGTAGGCGTTGATCGCAGTGAGTAATCTCTCATGGACTTGCGCGCTGAACTGGCACGTGCAGCAATGATACAGTATCTTGTTAGCTGCTGTATCGACCTTTATATATGCTGCGGGAACATCAGCTGGGATTTCGTCGTTACTAAGCTCTTCGAATCCAGAGTGAACGTGGTGATATATATCCTCTGTATTTCCTAGAGTCTCGGCTCGATATGTCATTGATTGGCGCTGTGCGATCCTCTCGAATGTCATTTTCGTATTGGAGCACAGAACGTACAAGATTACTACATGCGACTTGAGCGCTTTAGCCCTCCTGTACAACCACTTTCTCCTGAAAGCCTTGTGAAACGATGCATCGATCACCAGAGGTAGTCTCTCCTCGCAAATGAGACCAATAGCCTTCCGATAGCCTCGGTCCCGAAGGTGTTCATCAAGGCTATTCTTATTGCTATACTCTGTCACCAAAGACATTTTCACTGCACTTTCAGATATATAGGTCAATTCATGGATACGAGATACGTACTTGGCGAGCGAAGTTTTGCCTGCTGCTGTTCTTCCCATCATCAAGAATATGGTCGAGGCAAAACTGTTCAGCTCGTCCCGCTCGCTTCTCTCCATTTGTCATACTCCTCGTCCGACATGATGTCGCCTATGTCAAAGCTCCTACTGTCATCGTTCCAGATTCTCTCGAAGTACTCGAATAGCGACTTTGCGTTCTCATTCTTCTGGAAGTTGCGGAACACTAAGGACGGTGTGTGGGAAACAAACCTATCTGAAAGAGGAAAGCCAAGTTTGAGAATGTTGTCATATCGGTAGACTACATAACATGCCCTCTCGCGATAGAACTTAATAGTGACATTATCAACTTGAATGTTCTTCTCCTGATAGAGGTAATCCAAAGCGTCTTGGATTTCAAAAAAGCTCTCCATTATGTGTCGCTGAATAGTGCTGAGTTGTGCCTTTGTGCTCTGTAACAGATGTATCCTCTCGTCGAGTACGTCCGAATGGTTAACGGTTGGATCGAGCAATAGGATTCGGATCGCGATGTTCTTATCTGCTCGCACCGTCTTTATTGACTCAGCAATTTGGAACCTGTTGGACAAGGAAATCTGCATTATGTCAATCCGCCTTTTGGCATGCAATATGTCTTCAGGTGCTTCGCTAACGGGCCCAAGCGCATGCAATTCAATCTCTTTTGGTTGCCTTATTTCGTGCAGTATGAACGCCACCTGCCCCTTAAAGGCAAAGTGAGTGATTAAGTAGATAATGGCGCCCAGAATCAACGCGAAGCAGAAGTCTTTTAGTAGGTTTGCCTGTGTCGCTGCGTCAATATTCTTGTATACTACGAACACTAGCAGAGCGAGGGCAATCACGACAATGAGCAAGGCCGACAGAATTGGTATGATGGTGGCTCTATATGTGTTCATTATTCACTCCCGAAAACTGGAAATGTCTATCGCCTTAAGGACAGCTTGTGCAATATCTGTTCGCAGTTGCGCCTCTGCAATCAAGCGCAACGTTTCTTCTACACCGCATGGCACCAACTCAATATGCTCGAATTCTCCTGACTCCAACGGTGATTCAAAGAGATCACGAGCACGAAAAAAGTGTGTTTTTTGCTTAACCCAGCTGGATGGAAAGGGTATAACGTCCACCAGTTCATAGCTCCCAGAATCCAATCCTGTCTCCTCGCGTAGTTCGCGTCTAGCTGCTTCAACTGGTGCTTCGTCGAGTTGAATGCCACCGTAAGGAATTCTCCAAACCGTACTGGCTATTGCACTACGAAATTCCTTCGTCAGTATAATTTGGTGCTCATCGTTGAATGCGATTATCCCAACCGCATCTCTCTTTGAGACATACCACCTCTCTTCAACAACCCCGTTCGGCAATCTCACTTCTGCCCGCTCAACATTGAATCGTGGACATTCATACAGTATGTCCAAACTGAGAACAGTTTCCATCTTCGTGTTTACCTCCGGCATCTTGGGCTACAGCCGACCAAGGTATAGAGCGGGACTGAAAAGTGATCGTCAATGCATTAGTCGGCCGTGCGGCTGCGCTCGCCAACCCGCTGGGCTGGAGGTGGGCCGGCGGATGCGCCCCGAGCTTCTCATGACTCGATTCCAAGGAACTGCGCACAATACACGGCGCCCGTGGACCACCCACGGGCAACATGGGCGTAGTATACGCCCTGAGCCCGCCCCTTGCAGGCCCGAGATCGGGATGTTCCGCACGAGTTTCATGGTTCCCAGGGTAGTTCGGGCTGGTCGAGTGCCTCGCGACGGAGGTGTTCCAGGAAGTCGCGGTCGACGTCGTGGGTGATTCGCAGTCCGAAGCGGGGCTTGACGGGACCCACGGTTTCCACACGCGACTCACCATCTCCAGCCGTGTCATCCTAGACTAGCCCGCTCCTGGCCAGGTTGGGCGAAACCGGTCCCCGCACCCTTCGCAAGGCTCAGGGTCGCCTAGGGTGTCAAACTGGGCAGTCTTGCTCCCCCACGAGTTCGTCGGGCACTGAACCCGGAGGTCGTGAACCACGAGCGCGGAGGGAACAGCGCTGAACTCGAAACCACACCCCACGGGCGGATGGAACGGGTCCCCCCGCCTCACGCTAGGCCTCGCCGCCGGGGTGTATTCCCCCAGATTGAGCGGTCTCGCCAAGCGAAATGTTGCCAGGTTTGGGCCCGCGAATGTTGCCAGGGTGCCGTAAATAATTGTGGATGCGATAGTTAGGGAAACCCAAAAGCAGCTTGGGAAGCTGGCATTCTACCACTGAATTACGCCCGCGCACGTTTTCGAGAAGCCGATGCCTCTTCAAGACGCCGCGAAGCTCGGGATTGGCCTCGCGGATCCTTGCTTTCCAGAATGTCAGGACCGGCCGAATGCCTCTCGGGTCCGTTTTGCAGCGTCCTGCCGGCCTCGGCTGCCGCATTCTCGCGGATTCAACCAAGCGGTCAATAGCCCTATCGTAATCGCTCCCGGGACCAAATCAAGTCGGCTGCAAACGGTCGGCGGCGGATACTCTGATCACCCTACCCTGAGACGAGCCGAGATGTCAGCCCAAGCCCGTCTCACGGCGAGACGATCCACTGTTCGTTAAGCACAACATGCCGGATGGATTCACGCCCACGCGAGTACAGAACATGGATGAGCCCATCCGCCGTCTGAATGGCCGCGGGATAGCTGTACGTGGAGTCCCCGGCGGCGAGCGCCTTCGGGGGAGTCCAGGAGCCGCCCCCATCGGAAGAAAGAGCGACAGAAAGGGGCCGGCGTTCGGCCGGACTATCGTTGAACACGAGGAGAAGATCGCCGCTCGAAAGACGGAGCATCTGGGCCGCGCTACCTGGGTTCGCAAACCCGCTATCGCGCGGCCGTGCCCAGCTTCGACCGCTCTCGTCGGACGCCGTCACCCACAGCCAGTCCTTGCCGACGTTCCGCATGGTCGCCAGCAACCGACCCGAGCCCAGCCTAACAAGCGACGGCTGGATGTTCTGGTGCGGCGCGTCCGTCCAGACTGCTGACCGCAGCGTCCAGCTCTCCCCGTCGGTCGAAACGAAGAACAGCGACCTCTGCAACAGATCGTCATACCCCGGCAGCAGCAGATCGCCGTCAGCCGTTCGGAGGGGTGGATACCGCACGTTACTGCCAATCGGCCCACAGATCACCGTCGGCGGCGACCATGATCGGCCCCGATCGTGGGAACGTTGCACTTCGATGCGGGAGCTGCTCCATCCCCCTGGGGCCACCGCATGGAACAT
>JAHJDG010000064.1 GCA_018812265.1 bacterium
AACAGGTTTGCGAACTCCCGCAAGCTCGGCGGTCGGCGCGTCGGCCCAGCATTGCGCACAAAAAAGAATCGCGTCTCGATCAAGGGGCCGTTCACACACAGTGCAGAGCGGCGGAAAAAGCACGTCCCAAATCGGCCACGTCCGAGGATGCGTCCAAACGGCGTTCACTTTTTCGAGCGGGTTTTCTTCACGTTGGACTGTAAAGCAATCTCCAGCACGTCGTCAATACTTTCGACGAAGCGGAATTCCAACATAGCCTTGATGTGATCGGGAACGTGATAAAGGTCTTTCTTGTTCATGGCTGGCATCGCAATCATCTTCAGCCCATGGCGGCTGGCCGCGACGATCTTCTCGCGCAATCCCCCGACCGGCAGCACGCGACCGGTAAGCGTGATCTCGCCCGTCATTCCCAGTTTGTTCCTGACCGGCCGGTTGGTGAACAGCGAAGCCAGCGACGTCACCAGCGTCACGCCCGCCGAAGGTCCGTCCTTGGGAGTCGCGCCTTCGGGGACGTGAATGTGAATATCGCGCCGTGAGAGTTGCTTCTCGTCAAGGCCATATTGGGCCGCCCGCGAGCGAAGATAGGAGAGCGCGATATGCGCCGATTCCTTCATCACGTCTCCGAGTTGTCCGGTCACCTGCAGCTGTTTGTTCCCCGGCATCCAGGTGGATTCGATGACCAGCACGTCCCCGCCGACGGGAGTCCAAGCCAGCCCCAGCGCGACTCCCGGTTGCATCGCGAAGTCCAGCTCGTCTTCGCTGAAACTGGCCGGCCCGAGATAGTTGCCGACCGTACGATCGCTGATCGTAGCGCTTTGAATCCGTCCCGCCACGATATCGCGAGCCACCTTCCGGCAGACCGACGCAATCTGCTGTTCCAGACGGCGAACTCCCGCCTCGCGCGTGTAGCCCTCGACGATCGCGCGGATGCCTTTCTCGGTGAAGCGAATCTTGGACCTGTTCAGTCCGTTCTCTTCGACCTGCCGGGGAACCAGATAGTGTTTGGCGATCTCCATTTTTTCAGGCGTAATGTAGCTCGGAATCTCGATGATTTCCATCCGATCCCGCAGCGGCGGCGGAATCTGCGATGCGTCGTTGGCCGTGGTAATGAAAAACACCGATGAGAGATCGAACTCCACGGCCAGGAAGTGATCCTGAAACGTGGCATTCTGGGCCGGATCGAGCACTTCCAAAAGAGCCGACGCGGGATCACCGCGAAAATCGCTCCCCAGCTTGTCAATCTCATCGAGCATGATCACCGGGTTCCGCACGCCGACTCGCCGGATGGACTGAATGATTCGACCCGGCAAGGCTCCCACGTAGGTGCGGCGATGTCCGCGGATCTCCGCTTCGTCGCGCATACCGCCCAAACTCATCCGCGAGAACTCGCGGTTCAGAGCCGATGCAACGGATTGTCCCAGCGAGGTCTTGCCGACTCCGGGTGGGCCAATGAAACAAAGGATCGGTCCCTTGCCGGTCGGCCGCAGCTTGCGAACGACCAGAAACTCGATGATCCGGTTCTTCACGTCTTTCAGACCGTAATGATCCCGATCGAGAATTTTCTCTGCCCGCTTGACGTCGAGGATTTCTTCGCTGAACTTCTGCCACGGGAGCGAAACCAGCCACTCGATATAGGTGCGCGATACGGTGTACTCGGCCGAAGCGGTGGGCATCCGCTTCATACGCTCAAGTTCCTTGGTGGCGGCTTCAGCGGCCTCCTTCGGCATCGCGGCTTCTACGATCTGCTGGCGGAACTCCTCGACCTCGGCCGCGCCTTCACTGTCTTCCCCCAGTTCGTGCCGAATGGCCTTGAGTTGTTCGCGGAGAAAGTACTCCCGCTGGTTTTCGGCGATCTCGCCTTCCACCTTGTTCTGAATCTCCGAGCCGAGTTGCGTGATCTTGAGCTCGCGGGCGAGCAGCGCCGCAACCATGGACAGCCGGGTCTCCAGATCGTTCGCTTCGAGAATCTCCTGCTTTTTATCGAGAGGCACATTCAGATTCGAAGCGACGATGTCGGCCAGCGCACCGGGATCGGTGATATTGTACACCGCAATTTTGATTTCTTCGGGAATCTGTGGGCTGGACTCGGCGAGCTTCGTGAAGTCGCCCGTGATGCGACGCATCATCGCCTCAACCTTCATGGATCTTCGCTTCGGTTCCACGGTGGTGAGAACGTTGACCTCGACCTTCAGGTATGGAGTCTCTTGCACGATGCGCCGCCGGTCCACCCGAATCAGACCCTGCACCAGCAGTCGCAGGCTCCCGTCGGGGACGCGGAACATTTTCAGAATCTGCACCACCGTGCCGATTTCGTAAAATTGATCCTCGGGTTTGGCGGAAGCGGGTTCCGGTACGCGGGCAAAGGCCGCCATCATCTTCGAGTCGGAGAGCGCGTCATTGACAAGCTGAATAATCGGCTCGGCCGTCACCACCAGCGGCGCGATCGTATTGGGAAAAATGAGCACGTCGTTGATGAGCATCGCCGGGAGGATATCGGGAATGTGGAACGTGTCTCCATTCCCATCCTGCTCGACCGAGGTGGACGGCGGATTTTCCTTCGCAGCGGTCATTCGAGACCCTCCATCGAATCGGCCGGGAAGCAGCCGGGGAGAGTGCCTCCTTCTCGCTTGGTGACGCGGATCACCAACATGCCGTCCCGGAACGTGGCCTGCGACGTCCCGGGATCCACTTCCGCAGGCAGCTCCACGGTTCGTCCAAAGGCTCCCCGTTCGATCTCAATCACATGATAGCAGCGAACACCCGACTCCCGGTGCTCCGGCCTTTGCCCGGATATCTGGACGAAACAGCCATCGAAATGAATTCTCACTTGTTCGGGCGGAATGCCACCGAGATTCACCTCGATGACACATTCGTCAAGGGTCTCATAAAGGTCCATCGGCGGAGACCAAGTGGCACCGGCGGCAATAACCGGCCGTGTACTCGAAGACCAACCGAAGTAGTGGTAGCGAATGTGGGTGGTTCGCCGGGGTTTGGCTTCCACGGGGGAATCGCAGAGTGTGTCCGACTGGTTCATGAGTTGCACCTATCGGGTAGTACAGATGGCCGGATGAGACTTGTCCCTTGGTGGGGCGGCATTGGGGAGGAGCGGGGGATGCCCGTTCTATCCCATTCAGAGGCAGAATATACGCACCGGTTCCATGAATATCAAGTAAAATTTAGAGTTGGGGAGTTCAATGGCTTGATTTCTCGCCCGTTTTTTGTTAAATTATGAGTTGGGTATTGGATGAAATTCTGTACTTGTGAAGCCACGATGACTGTTCGGTTCAAAGGCAAGAGAAGTATGATTAGGTTTGCCACGATTCTTTGTGTCTGCCTCGGACTGGCACAGGCTGGGGTCGCTCAGACGTATGACACCCTGCGGATTGCGACCTACAACCTTCTGAACTACTCCGACAACTCCGCCGCCCGCAATCCGGACTTTCGCCGGGTCTTGCGGGCTATTGACCCGGATCTTATCATCATACAGGAGATGGTGAATTCGGCCGGATTGAGCCTATTCCTATCTGACGTCTTGAACTACGGTCAGCCGGGCACTTACGCGGCGGCGCCCTTCATCAACGGCCCCGACAGCGATAATGGAATGTACTACAAGACGGCCAAGCTGCAATTCATCGGATCTCAGATTGTCCTGCAGACGGCTCTTCGCGACATCAACGGCTACCGACTGCGACCCACCGGAGTAACCGCCGACTCCCTTGACATACAAATCTACTCAGCACATCTCAAGGCATCGCAGGGATATGAGGCGGACCGGGCCGCCGAGGCCGAAACGCTCCGTACTCACTTAAACTCGCTTCCCGACGGCGGGTTCTTCATCGGTGGCGGAGATTTCAATGTTTACACCAGTACCGAACCGGCCTATCAGAACCTCATCGGAAGCCGGGCCGACAACTCGGGAAGATTATACGATCCCATCAATACCCCCGGCAGTTGGCATGATGACCCGTCGTTATCCGGTGTTCACACCCAGTCCCCGCGGGAGCGCGCGTTCGACGGGGGAGCCACCGGGGGCATGGACGACCGATTCGATTTCCTGCTTCTT
>JAHJDG010000065.1 GCA_018812265.1 bacterium
CGTGAATACTTCGGACGAATCGTTGATTTGGATGCGGGCGTGCCGGAGAGCCTGAGTTGGCTTCTGTTCGACGCGCAAACTTCGGGCGGTCTGTTGGCTGCGGTAGCCGGCACGCAAGCCGAAGCGGCTCTAACCGCGCTCCACCGCCAGGGCGTTGCGGCTGCGGCGAACATTGGCCGCGTCGTTTCGGGAGCGCGCATCCGGGTAACGGCGTGATTTCCAAACCGCAGTGAGGAAACTATGGACGATCTTGATCGTTTCGATCAGCGACTGAGTCAGATCGAGCGGAAACTTGACTCGATTCTAACACGGGAATCTCTTGTAGGCCCGGCGTCCGGCCATGCTGCCCCGAAACGCCGCAGCAACACGTCACGCGTTCTCTGGGGAATCATCGTGTGCGTGCTCGGTGTGATTTGGTTGGGACAGGCGCTTGACGTGCAGTGGCTCAAGTCGCTGGAGATCATGCCCCTGGCGGTGATCGCGTTTGGCCTCTATCTGATTTTCGGGAGCCGGAACAGGTGAAGCCGATTCGTCTCGCAATTGTCGGAGCCACGGGTCTGGTGGGCCGAACCACTCTGACCATTCTGGAAGAGTGGAACGTTCCCTTACGTTCGTTGCGATTGTTCGCGTCGGAAGGCTCGGCCGGACAGGTGCTTCCGTTTGCGGGGAGAGAAGTGCCCGTCGAGCAATTGGACGGCGCTCCCCGTGGGATTGACGCGGCCATCTTCGCCACGTCTCGGACGATTTCCCGCCGTTGGATTCCGGAATTTCGGACCGCCGGCATTCCCGTGATTGACCACTCTTCCGAGTTCCGGATGGCGGATGACGTGCCGCTGCTGATTCCCGAGGTGAACGCGCATACTCTGAAGCGACACCGAAACCTGATTTCCAATCCGAATTGCTCGGCAAGCATAATCGTGATTCCGCTGGCCGCCCTTGTCCGCATCATGGAGATGAAGACGGTTATCGTAGATACCTATCAATCCGTCTCCGGATCGGGCCAGGATGCACTGACCGAATTGAACCGTGAGCTTGAGGATCCGTTGTACACGCCGGCTGTGTATCCGCGAGTTATTGCGCATAATCTTTTTCCGCAGATCGGCGAATTTGATGAACATGGAGTGTGTTACGAAGAGCAGAAGGTTGCCGAGGAATTGTGCAAGATGCTCGAACTGCCGGGTCTGCATACTCTTGTCACGACGGTTCGCGTGCCGGTGCGAATCGGTCATTCGGCAGCCGTAACGATTGAATGCGCAAGCGAGGTGGATCTTCCGCGCGTGGAAGCGGCTTTCGCAGAAATGCCGGGAATGATCTTTGAGCGGAATGACTATCGGACTCCTCTGGAAATCGCCGGAAGACAAGAGGTGTTTGTGGGTCGGCTGCGGCGAAGTCCGAGAAATCCGAGGTGGATTCAGTTCTGGGTTGTGGGCGACAACTCGAGAAAGGGAGCCGCTTCGAACGCGATTCAGATTCTCATGGAACTGTTCAAGGAGTGAAGTGAACGAGCCCGATGGATTGATCGGGCTCGCCTTTGTCTTGCCGTACTGAAAGCCACTATGAAACTTCGATCCATTCTCCAAATCGTTCTTATCCTGTTTGCGTGCAACGCCGGCTTCAGTCAGTCTCTTGACTGGATGAATGACATCACCGTTTTCGGATCGGCAGCCGATGAGCGTTTACCCGCAATTGCCATCATGGCGAATTCAGGAGAGATTCGTGTTCTCTGCACGCGCGGCGATTCGCTGGTGTCGGGCAAGTTGTCGTTGGACGCGGGTTCCCATTGGAGCATTGCGGCCGACTTGCCGGTGCCGGGGGCGACGCGACCGTGTGCCTGTGCCGATGATGAATTCGCCTATGTTCTGCTCTGGTCGCCGGGATCCGGTGACAGAATCCTGTATCGTTTTCCGCCACGTGGCAACGATTGGGGAGCGGCGGCGCAGGTTTCCGTTGTGCCGGATCGAACGCAACCCGTTTACTCGGTATGTATGGCGACGGACTACGAGTTTCAGCCGGACGATCCTTATCTGAACGTCTGCTGGATGGAGAACAACATTCAGACGGGACAAGTCGCAGGTTGGTTCGTTCAATCGCGGGATCGCGGTTCGACGGTGCGGCAGGAAACGCGCGTGTTCGAGGGACGAGTACTGGAATTGGATGATGCGCAGGTGAGCATGGCGGCGGCATGGGTGGAGGATCAAGAACGAATTCTCGTTGCGACGTCGCTTGACCGGCCCGGTTCCGTTCCCCACCAGATACGCTTGTTTGTCAGTGAAGATCAGGGCGGGATTTGGAACGAGGGATTCATCGTTGACGGAACGTCAGCGGATCAAAGTGCCGCGGCAATCGCGGCCTTCGAGGATATCGTGCTGCTTTCCTACGTTCAACGAACGGCTGCGGGCGAGCCCGGTGACGTGATGCTTTCGTACTCTCTGGATGCCGGAGCGACATTCACTCCTCCGATTGCAGTAGCGGGAACTGCCCTCGATGAGTATTCGCCGCACGTGGCAATTTCGGGAGCGGAGGGAAGATTCTGGATCACATACCTCGCGGGCGAGGTGAATTCCGATAGTGCGACGGTGTACGTTCGCGAAGGATTCCTCCAGATTCCCGGTGAGTTGGGACCGGCGATTATGCTTAGTGGCGAGATTGCGGCCGTCCGTCATGGCGGGATGGCTATTAGTTCGGGACCTCTGGGAGCAGCGGCGGCATGGACGGCTCGATTTCCGCTGGGCGATACGGACGTATGCTTTGATGCCTCGTGGCGAACGGCGAGGATTTCAGACAGTCCACCGTCTATTGCCCGTTCGATGGAGTGGAGAGTGTATCCGAATCCGTTTAACGGAACAACGATTCTGACCGTGTCTCTGGCACACCCGCGAGAACTGCTCATCCGGGTTACGGACATGCTCGGACGAAGGGTCTCTGAGATTCGGGCCGGACGTCATGAAGCGGGAGTACATCGTGTGGCATTGGA
>JAHJDG010000066.1 GCA_018812265.1 bacterium
AGATACGGAGGAGAGAATGACGAAGGAGCGTAACTACTCGGAGCTTGTTTCCACCGCGGTAAAGTCGGTTGCCTCGGTTAAAGACCCCGAACTAAAGCGAGTTGCCTTCCAAAAAGTTCTTGATGACCTGCTCGCTCAGCAGTATGGCACCGCCCCCGGTGCAACGGCAACCAAACAAAAGGCCTCAACAGCTAAGACACATGGGAAAAAGGGAGGAAAGTCTGGGCCTCAGGCCTATATCAGACGTATGGTAGAAGAAGGCTTCTTCAAGAAGCCAAAGACGATAGCACAAGTCAAGGCAGAACTTGAGAATCTCGGGCATCATATTCCAATGACTAGCCTTAGTGGCCCGCTCCAGAGCCTGACCAAGCAGCGCGTACTCCGCAGAACAAAGTCGAAATTGAGTGGGAACAAACAAACATTCGTCTATTCGGAGTGGTAAGACCATGACCCGTCGCCCGAAGGGACAGGCGGCTGAATCGCCGGCCGAAGAACTCGAACAACTGGCTTTACGAGCCATAGATACGGCCAAGAAGGCGAAGAAGCACAGGCAGTCCCTCACGTCGCACGGCTTCTACGCCAATAAGCTCGCGGAGCTTCGAGCAGATGCAGTCAATGTTTTCCGAGACCTTACCACACACTCCGCGGGCGATGTTTCCGCGATGGCCGAGTTGATTGAAAAGGTATTCTCACCGCACGGAGATGTGCGGAAGAGAGCTGATGCTCAAAGAGAACTTGTTTTCGCCCTGCGAACTGCACCGACTGCTCCCTCACAATCAACGGACAAGACTTTGGACGGCGCGCTATTTCCACAGTCTCTACTCGCCGAAACCAAGAGAGGATACGTGATAACAATCGGACGGCAGATGAACGGCTGCTTCGCTGCAGGGTGGTACGATGCATGCGCCGTCATGATGCGTCGATTACTAGAATGTGCTATCATTGAATCATTCGAACAACTGAAACTCTCAGCAACCATAAGAGACACCAATGGAAACTATCTTCAGCTGTCTGATTTGGTCAATGCGGCACTCAATGAGCGCCAGTTGACCCTGTCTCGCAATGCAAAGAAGCACTTACCAGAGTTGCGTGATGTCGGCCACCTGTCCGCTCACGGTAGGCATTTCACTGCCCAAAAGGACGACATCGAGCGGGTCAGACTCGGTTGTAGAATCGTGATAGAGGAGTTCCTCCGTCACGCGACCCTACTGTAACAGCCTCCTCCTGCAGATTTCCCACATTCCCGCTTCGGCACATGTCTTCATGTTCCTCGCTCAGGATCGCTCAACCCACCGAAAACCTGTTTCTCTCCCACTTCAGTAGGGAGACAAAAAGAGGGTCTGCGAAGAAGAAACCGAAATCCGATCCGGCCGGATTGCGCACGGATTCTGCATCAAATACAATACAATGTGCGGCGCTTAACCCGGCTTGGCGATCCTACCCGTTGCGGCTGATTGCATCGCCTGCTGTATTTCACACGGCAGTGTGTTGTAGGGGCCTATTTATCGTGCCCTTTTCTCTTGCCTGCCATCCCAATTTCCCCGCTTGTCATCCTGAACCTTCAGCCCGTAACGTAGTGAAGGGGAAGGGAAGGATCTCAGCTCACGTGCCGGGCTTCGATCCGTCCGGTCTGAGCAAGCGGGCTGAGATTCTTCGGGCTGCTTCGCCATCATGAGAGTGATTCAAGGAAAAGACAGCAGCCCTCAGAATGACAGGTCGGTTGATTCCAGCCGGGTCACGCGCGAACTCTGTCTTAGGCAGAATACGATCTGCGGCGCTCATTCGGCCTCTTGGCTTCTCAAAATCTGTCTTCCGCTTTCGGATTTTCCTCTCCCCTTTCCAACTCCCTGATTTTCCGCCATCCGTTTTTTTGATCACCCCTTGACTTTCTACTAAGTTCTTTATACATTTGTTCAGTCACCCTTTCCCCGTTCGCACCCCATCTCCGCTCACCTCACGACTGCACATCCCCGCATTTTCAGTATTTCAGTATTTTTATCCGGTTACGAAGTTCGTTTGATCAAAAAACATTATCCGCTCTCCGGCCATACTACTGGCGGAACCTCCTCCCATCCCGTCAGGTTTAATGATAAACCGACCGAAATTGTCCCATTTAACCTGAACCGAGAGGATACCATGGCCGAGAAGAAGATTATCGCCGTCGTCGGCGCTACCGGAGCGCAGGGCAGCGGCCTCGTGCGGGCGATCATGAACGATCCCAGCGGTGGCTTCACCGCCCGCGCCATCACCCGCGATCCCCAGTCCGAAAAAGCGAAGGCGCTGGCCGCATTGGGCGCGGAAGTCGTGGCCGCCGACGTGGAAAATCTGGAGAGCCTGAAGCGAGCGTTTCGCGGAGCCTACGGAGCGTTCTGCGTCACGTTTTTCTGGGAGCATTTTTCTCCTGAGAAGGAACTCCAGCACGCTACCAACATGGCCCGCGCCGCCAAAGACGCCGGCGTCAAGCACGTGATCTGGTCCACTCTTGAGGATACCCGCCGATGGATTCCGCTCAGCGACACCCGCATGCCGACGCTCATGCACAAGTACAAAGTCCCGCACTTCGACGCCAAAGGCGAAGCCAATCAGGTGTTCGCGAACCTGAAAGTCCCGACCACCTTCCTGAACACGTCGTTCTACTGGGACAACCTGATCTATTTCGGCATGGGCCCGAAGAAAGGAACGAACGGCGAGCTGATCTTCACCCTTCCCATGGCCGACAAGAAGCTGCCGGGTATGGCCGCCGAGGATATCGGCAAGTGCGCCTACGGCATCTTCAAGAAGGGCAGCGAATACATCGGTAAGACCGTCGGAATCGCGGGCGAGCATCTGACCGGCTCCCAAATGGCCGCCTCTTTGACCAAGGCCCTCGGCCGTGACGTCCGCTACAACGAAGTATCGCCAGAAACCTATCGCGGCTTCGGCTTCCCGGGAGCGGACGACCTCGGAAACATGTTCCAGTTCAAACGCGATTTCGAGGCCGACTTCTGCGGTGCGCGCGACCTCAGCTTCAGCCGCTCACTCAATCCCGAGCTGCAGACCTTCGATAAGTGGCTGGCCCGGAACGGCAAGCGCTTCCCCCTCGAATAGCCTGTTCAGTTTTCGGTTGCGTTTGACGGCGCGGATTGCCATCTTTATGCTATGCAAACCATTCCCCGCGAAGTCAAACTCAAAGCTCTATACGCGCGCGATCCGAACTACGCCGGATTGTTCTACACGGCGGTGAAAACGACCGGTATCTTCTGCCGAATCGGTTGCCCGGTGCGGTTTCCCAAACCGGAAAACGTGCTCTTCTTCGACACCGTGAAAGCCGCGCTCGACGCCGGTTTCCGGCCGTGCAAGGTCTGCAAGCCGCTCGAACACGGAACAAGCGCACTGCAGATGATCCACGACTTGCTCTCCGAGCTGCACGCCAAGCCGCAGACACGCATCACGGACAGCGATCTGCGGCGGCGCGGCATTTCCCCCGAAATGGTGCGCCGCTGGTTCAAGAAACATCACGGAATCACCTTTCAAGCCTATCAGCGATATCTTAAGATCGGCAACGCCATCCAGCGGTTGAAATCTGGTGAGAATGTCTCGACGGTTGCCTTCGAGAGCCACAACTCGCTGAGCGGTTTTCAGGATTCGTTCAAGAACGCGCTGGGAGTTTCTCCCAAAGCGAGCACGCGGAAGACGGTGATCGTTGTCACGCGGTTGCCGACGCCGCTGGGTCCGATGATGGCTTGCGCAGTCAACGATGAACTCTGCCTGTTCGAGTTCTGCGACCGGAGAATGCTGGCCACCGAACTCGATGAGATCCGGAAGCGACTGGGCGGAGTGCTCATCACCGGCCACTGCCAGCTCTTCGACGAGTTGCGCGGGCAATTGGATGAGTATTTTCGTGGTGAACGACGCGAGTTCTCGCTGACACTAAAACTGGCGGGAACTCCGTTTCAAGAGTCGGTTTGGCATGCGCTGCTCACGATTCCCTACGGCAGCACGCGCTCGTATCAGGAGCAGGCGAAAATGATCGGACGACCGGATGCCGTCCGCGCCGTCGCCCGCGCCAACGGCCAGAACCGCATTGCGATCATCGTACCCTGTCACCGCGTGATCGGCAAAGACGGCGGACTCACCGGCTATGGCGGTGGGCTGGAACGCAAAGAATGGCTCCTGAATCACGAAAGACAGCACACGAGTTGAAATCCAATGGTAACGGCCGATCCCGATGGATCGGCCGGTTGGTTTGTGATAGAGCTGCCCGATAGTATTCGGGCAGCACGTCTCTATTGAGCTTTTAGGCCGATAATGTAGCGGCTGAAGTGATCCGTCCACGCGATATACTGCCGCGCTCCTTCATCCACGTAGCCCCAATACGGAACGAGATTGCCGTTGTCGTCCACGTAGAACATCTGAATGTCCCACCAATTCCGGCCGGGCGGCAGTTGCACGTAGGTGAGGTCAATCCAGATGCGGACGTGACCGTTGAACTGGTAGGGATGCGGGTAGAAGTCTACGATCGCCCGTCCGGGGTTGGGAGTCGAGACCGTGACGGTTCGATCCTCCCAGAGTTGCCACGCGCCGATTTGCACACCGTTGTTCCGGTGTTGGACCGTGCCACCCTGGGTACGGCGGATGAAGCGCGACGACTGATCGTCCAGCGCTTCACGTCCGGAGGCTCGCGAGTCCACCGTGAGCACGTGGAAGCCGGGGATCAAGTCCTCGATCTGTTCATCCGTCCATACCGGATAAAGCGTTGCCTGTTCTTGCGCATCAGGCTCCGCTTGCGGTGTCCCGACCGGATCATCGAACGACGAACATCCGACAAGGATCAGAAGTACGCCGAGACCGAGTGCCCATAGCGATGTAGTCTGCCAAGTCCGGTGTTTCATCTGTTTATCCTTTATGCTTTGTTTAACCTAATCTTCAGCGTAAAGCCCATCCTTGTCAAGGGCAACGAATATGCCAAGTATGGTGAGCCTGATAGGTATGTTCATCCAAGTTCTTTCTGGTGTTGACAATGGCGGTGTGGAAGTAGTTCAAGCCTTTGTTTTCTTGTGATAAAGTATGTAGAATTGTTGTTCAATTGCACCAGATTCAAGCTCGATCCGGCTCATTTCCACGAGAGCTGCTCATATTCTCCGGAGGGAATCCAGGGCGATGAGATGCAGAGGTTTTTCCGCGGTTGGCGATGATTCCGTGGGGATCATTTGCATAATCATTTTACAAACAAACCCTTACATATGCCATATGAGTTGCTCTGCTCTTGACATATATATCGGGGCGATATATATTGTGTAAACATATAGACAAGGCAGATCATGCAAAAGAGCAAGACCATCTATGCTCTTCTGGGCTGGCTGATGAGCGGGCCGAAGAGTGGCTACGACTTGAAGAAACTGACGGAGCAGTATATCGGCGAGTTCTGGTACGGCAGTTTCGGGCAGATTTATCCTTTGCTCCATGAGATGCATCGAGGTGGGCTGGTGAGCCTTGCCGAAGAGGTCGGAAAGGGACCCAAACGGCGAAAGGTCTATGCCGTCACAGAGGCGGGGACACGGGAGTTTCGGCGCTGGGCGCGACATGAACCGGAGCCGGAATTCGTACGTAGTGAGCTCTTGTTGCGAATCTTTTTCGGTCGCTATTTGCCGCTCGATATTCTGCGGGATCAGATCGAACAACTTCGCGATGAGCAGCGAGTGCGATTAGAACGATTTCAGGAACTCGATGCACAATTGGATCGCGAGTCGCAGTTCACTCCGTATATGCCCTATGTGCGAATCACACTGAATCGGGGTCTTATCGTCGCGCGAGGATTCGTCGAGTGGGCCGAGCAAGCGCTGTGGATTCTCGAAGAGACCGAACGCTCTCGGGAAAGCGAACGTTGAGACGCCGGTGAAGGTTCAGCAGAAACGGGGTGACTCTGGAGAGTCACCACCGCGAGTTTAGATTCACCGCCGCGAGTTTTTCAGGTACAACCAATATCGAGAATTTGACATGAAAGCGCTGCGTACATTGATTATCATCACGATTCTGTTTGTCATTACTCCGTCGCTAACGATTGCCGTCACCCATGGAACGATCAAGGGTCAGGCAACGGACCTGGAAACCGGGGAGCCGCTGCCGGGGGCGAGTGTGATGATTCGCGGCACGACGCGGGGCGGCAACACGGACGCTCAAGGTTTTTTCACGATTGCCGACGTGGCGGTGGGCGGATACGTTCTCGAAGTACGCTACGTAGGCTATGAGCCGGTGGTGAAGACGGACGTGATCGTACGGTCGGAGCGAATCACAACGGTGAATTTCGGGCTTCGCGAACAGGCCATCGAGATCGGCGAGGTGAATATCGCTCCCCGCTACTTTGCGGCCACTGAGGACAAGCCGGTGGGGACGACGCATCTATCGCGGGAAGAGATTCGCCGCGCTCCCGGATCGGTGGGTGATCTGAGCCGCGTGCTGATGGCGCTGCCGGGGGTGGCGAAAGTCAACGACACGCGGAACAATCTGGTGGTGCGCGGGGGCAGTCCGCTGGAAAACGGCTACTACGTGGACGGGATGCCGGTGTCCAACATCAATCACTTTCCCCAGCAAGGCTCATCGGGAGGAGCTTTGGGACTTTTGAACGTGGATTTCATCGAGGACGTTCAGTTCTACACGGGGGGATTTTCCGTGGCCTACGGGGATCGTTTGTCATCGGTGACCGACATCACGCTGCGGGAAGGGAACCGCGACGAGTTCGACGGGCAACTCGATCTTAGCGTGCTCGGGGCCGGCGCGCAATTCGAAGGTCCACTGGGCGAGCGAGGATCGTGGATGGTTTCGGGACACCGCAGCTATTTCGATCTCATCATCCGCGAAGCCAACGTGGAAGCCAGCACAATCCCCAACTACGGAAACGTGCAGGGAAAGGTGTGCTGGGACGTGTCGCCTACCCATCAATTGGAGATGCTGCAGATTCTTGGCTTGGATCACAGCCGGATTGCGAAATCGCTGGCTTTGGAGAATCGCGAGGACACCTACGGGCGCGGCGACTGGAGCTCATATGCCGGGGGAATGGGGTGGCGATGGATGTGGGGGAAACGGGGATACAGTCGCACCACGCTTTCGCGCTCGCGAGTCGGTTGGGATATGGAATGGCCCAAGACCAAGAACGATTCGCTTCTTGACGCCACGCAGAGCACCGAAGCCGAATGGACGCTGCGCAATACGGAACACGTAATCCTGAACGACCACTGGCGGATGAACAGCGGGATCGAAGGTCGCCTACTCACGGCGGACAACAACACCGTCTACGGCGCGCATCTCGATCCGTTCGGAAGTGAGGTGCCGGAAATCCGGGTCGCGGGCGAGGAACAATCGGTGAAGCTGGGCGCGTTTCTGGCGTGGCAGTGGCGGCCGGCATTGCGCTGGCGGCTGACGTTCGGATCGCGGCTGGACTATTTCGACTACACCGAACACACGACCGTTTCACCCCGTCTTCAAGTAGATTACGACTGGACGGCTTCCACCTCATTCACCGCCGCCTGCGGCAGGTTCCAGCAGTCACTGCCGCTGGTTCTACTTCAGCAGAACTCGACATTCCGCGACCTCACCGATCCAAGCGCCGATCACTACATCCTGGGAATGCGCCAGCTGCTTTCGGCCAATACGCAGATGACGGTGGAAGTATACGAGAAACGCTACTCGAATATGCCGCTCGATCCGGCGACGCCGTCGCTGTTCGTGATAGACGAATCGTATCGGGAAGGCGGATTTTCGGGGCATACGGCTTTGACGGACAACGGCCGCGCCTTTGCGCGGGGAGTGGAACTGCTCATTCAGAAAAAATTGGCCACGCAACTTCATGGAGTCATCAGCGGATCATGGTCGAAAACACAATACCGCGGTTGTAACAAGGTGTGGCACAATCGTCGCTATGATAATCAGTTGATGTTCACTGTCGAGGGCGGGTACAAGCCCAACCGGAACTGGGAATTCGGCGTGCGGTGGGTGTTCGCGGGAGGAGTCCCCTATACTCCCTTCGACGAGGCGGCTTCGGTTGCAGCGGGAGAAGGCATCGCCGACGAGAACAGAGTGTACGGCGACCGGCTGCCCAATTACCACGCACTGGACGTGCGGGTGGATCGCCGTTTCCATTTTCGCAGGACGAATCTCATCGTGTATCTGGCCGCATGGAACGTGTACAACCGCGAGAACGTGGCGGGATACTCGTGGAGCGAACTCGACAACCGCCGAACCGAGAGTCATCAGTGGGGATTTTTGCCGGCGTTTGGATTGGAGTTCGAGTACTGAAACTGTTTTAGGGATTTCTTGAGGGGTGACTCTGGAGAGTCACCGCCGGG
>JAHJDG010000067.1 GCA_018812265.1 bacterium
TCCCAACCATCCGAGGGTCCACCCGCGTGAGTTGCCGGCTGTGCGAACTCCCGCCAGCCGACGCTGCAGGCGATGCTCAAATCCGACCGGACAACTCAATTGGGGAAGTTGCATCAGTGCGACCCGAACTCTCATGAGACCGGGCTCGATCCCTTCTTCTCCGGCCGCGACACGGACCGGATCATTCATCCATTTCATTGCGTTTTCCACCTTCCGACTCCTCGACGACCAAAAACCGTAGCTTTTTTTGCAACCGGCTTCTTCCTCGGTTGACCCTTGATTTCACAGTGCCCAGCGGCACGTTCAGAATCTGACTGATTTCCTCGTAGGACAGATCCTGAATATCTCTGAGTAGCACCGCCTCTCGAAAATGAAGGGGCAGCGCGTTGATCTCTTTCAGGATGATTTCGCCCTTCAGGATACCGTCCACGTCTCGTTCGATATCCGTCGAGACGTCCACCAGATCGTAGTCTTTCTCGTCCTCGCCCTTGGAACTGATCGAGAAAAAGTTCCTGACTTTTCTCCTTCTCAGCTCCGTTTTGGCCAGATTCGACGCGATCGTATAGATCCACGTCGAGAACTTGGCGACCTGATGGTACCGATGTCTATTACGATAGACCCGCAAAAAAGTTTCCTGAACGATGTCCTCGCTGAAGAACGCATCCCCCAGCAATCTAACCACGAAATTGAACAGCGGATCGCGATACCGCCGAACAATCTCTTCAAACGCGGATACGTCACCGTTCTGAAAGGCGAGGATGAGATCCTCATCCGTAGGTGCACCGACCTTGCGGTCTACCATCGGCTATCCTGTTAACTCGTTAGGGTAAACGCCGGTTCCGACTGAAGAACGATTCGCCGAACACAACTTCCACAACCACTCGAAGTATCGCCCCGAAGCATCCGGAGAGGACTTGGCCCGGATCTCCAAGTCCAAGAGTCCTGACACGGCCTCGGAAATCCCGGCCTCTCCAATGCTGCGGGCGGCACCAATATACCCATCTATCTTAAATGCCTTTCGACCAAAAGAATTACGTATATCCTGCCAAGTCTTCTTTCCTTCATCGCCATCCTGCCACGTCCTGCTCTTTCGGATCACTCGCGCAATCCGCCAAAGTTGGATCATCGTTGTTCGATGAAGCGCCACCAGCCTTAACAGCGGCTCCCCTCCATCCAAGAGCGAACGGGCAATCCGTTGGGCTTCCTCCACTCGACGCGAGAGGATGGCATCCTCCAGATTGAAGACCGTATACTCCGAAGTGACACCGGCCACCTGCATGAGCACGGGGACAGTGACCTCTTCGCCCTCACCCAAAAATAGACTTGCGTGGTTTAATTTCGCTGCTATGTCACCCGTACTTGATGACGATATCTCTATAAGGTAGCGCCCCGCCTCTTCATCAATGCGTTTCCCTTGTTCGGCCAGATACTTTCGCGCCCACGTGATTCGCTGAGGCGCTTTGAGCTCGCCGAATTCGACCTCAATCGTCTCACCGCCGATCCGGGCCGACTTGGTCTCGCCCTTGTTGGCCGTCACCCAAACCATCACGAACGAAGTGCTGGGCGAAGGACGGGCCACGTATCGCGCAATGGTTTCGGATATCCCTTCCTCCACGGATCGCGAGAGATCAAGGACAACCAGCCGACGTTCCGACAAAAGCGGCAGCGTCGTGAGCGCGTTCCAGAGCACTTCCTTGCTCACGTCGGTGGCCCGGAGTTCATTGAAGTCGAAGGCCGCCGCATCGGGCGGCATGACCGCCGCGATGTACTCGCGGAGCGCGCGTCGCAGCAGAAATTCCTCCTCGCCCTTCAAAAAGAGAACTTCAAACCGCTCGCGACGCCGGATGGCGCGGGCGAACTCCTGCAACGTCAGAGAACGGCTACCCACTCGCGCTCGCCTCCATCTCGGAACACGCTCTGACAAAGTCCTCGAACAGTAGATGATGGCTGTTTTGTTCCACGCCGAATCGTTCGGGATGCCACTGCACGGCAACAAGATACGGATGACTTTCGTGCTCCAGCGCCTCGATCACTCCCTCTTCGGACCGACCGACCTCGCGCAGGCTCTCGCCGACTCGCTCGGCCGCCTGATGATGGGTGCTGTTGACGCTCACGATAGTTGATTTGAGAGATCGCGCAAGCCGTGAGTCTTCACGAAGCTGTACCGAGTGAACCGCACGATTGAAGGGGGCTTGTTGGGCGTGGTGAACGATTCCCGTCTGAGCCGGAAGGTCCTGGATCAGCGTGCCGCCGAGCACCACGTTCACGAGCTGCAATCCCCGGCAGATGGCCAAGACGGGCTTGCCCGTTCGCAGAAACTCCGGAACAAACCGGAACTCGAATTCATCGCGAAGCTCGGAGATAATGCACGACTCGTAGAGGAGTTCCTGACCGTATCGCCGCGGATGAACGTCTTCTCCACCCGTCAAAAGCAGCCCGGCCAGAGTTCGCACGGCCGATTGGATGGCCGAGTCATCGCGCAGAAACGACAGCAGCAGAGGAGCGCCGCCGGCGTTTTCAATGTGTTTCAGATATCCGCTCTCTCCATAGAGGATATCGCCGCTCCGCGACAAGGAACTCGCCCGTGAGGTATCCGCCCAAGCCGCCGTAACTCCGATGATCGGCACGCGACGTGTCGTCGTTGCACTCACCGGTGTCGGTCAGCTCCCTATCATGGTGACGATAAGCGCGACGACTGCCGCCGCGAGACAGTACCAGGCGAACGGTCGAATCACGCGCCGCTGCAGGAGCCGCAAGAGAATCCAGATCGCGGCATAGGCGACCACCGCCGCCGCTACCGCACCCGCAACGTAGGCTCCCAGTTCGCTTCCCGTCACCGCGCCGATGTCACCGACCTGCAGAATCGTCGCACCGAGAATCGCCGGAATCGAAATCAGAAACGAGAAGCCGGCCGCCTCCTTCGGATGCAGGCCGCACATCACTCCCATCGCAATCGTCGCGCCGGAACGCGACACCCCGGGCAAAATCGCCATTCCCTGAAAAAGCCCGATGAGCAGCGCGTCGGATACCGTGATTTGCGCAATCGTCTTCGCACTCCCCGTCAGCCGGCTGATGCCGAACAGTAATCCGGCCGTTAAAATCCAAAAAAAACCCACGGCCGCGGGCGACTGGAACAGCGATTCGATGAAGTCCTGAAATCCGAAACCGATCAGCCCGGTCGGAATCGAAGCTGCGATCATCATCAGAATCAGATGTCGTCCTCCCGGGGCGCGCGAGGGTCGAACCAGAGAAACGATCATGGTGCCCAGTTCCCGCCGGTAGAACGCCATCACCGCCACCAGCGTCCCCACGTGCAGAAGAACGTCAAAGGCGAGCATCGGCTCACGCAGACCCAATAAATGCTGAGCGAGCACGAGATGACCCGAACTCGAGACCGGTAGAAACTCGGTCACCGCCTGCAGGATCCCGAGAAGTACGGCTTCAAATACGCTCATTAGGATTCGCTATCGGATTTCCCGCAATTCGCCGTACTCGTATTGCAGTATTCTGGCCGCACGGTTCTCGTTTCCCTTCGAGAAATCCACCTCCACCGCCGACCCGACGAAAGGAGTCAGAGCCGGTATCAGGCGGGCGATTTCCCCGCGAGTTTGCGGCTGGCGCTTCATGAGCCGTGCCGTGAACGTCCCCGCATCCAATCCGAGGAGTTCCCAGGCTTCGGCAGCGCGACCCTGTGCGATCTCGAAATCTCCAAGAATCGTCACTGTATCCTTGCCTTGCGGCAGAAGCGGCGCAACAATATACATGCCGTTCGTCAGCGACGTCCAGCGGGCCAGAGCATCCGGATTCAACCAACTGCTGTTCCCGAGAAGAGTCGTGCCCGCCGGAAGTCGCGGGAGCTGCGATGAAAACATCTCCACGCGCTCCGGCGACAGAACGAAGAAGAAACCTTCGGGCTCGATGGAATCAGCGGTATCCTCCGAATCCGCCGCGCCGAACAGAACCTCGCCGCTGCTCGGATTTCCGAACATGGCGGTTCGCTCGTTCGGCGAAAGCGCGCTCTGCAGCGGCAATCCACCTCGCTCCGTCCGGGATTGGCCGGCGAAGATGTCCGCCACTTCATTGCGAACGCTCGTCGCCTGCGCCGGGTAGAATCTCAGGATTTCGACGTCGGGTCCCAACCTGTCCACTGCTTCCCGAAAGCCTTCGGCGTGGGCGCGTCCTTTGGCATCGTTGGGAGCCAAAACCATGAGATGTTTGAGTTCCAATTCGCGCGCCGCAAACCGGCCCATCGCCGCCGCCTGCATTCGTCCGCTGGGCAAGAACTCGAAAATCCGCGGACCGAAACTCGTGTAGGCACGCTGATCGGCGGTCACTTTCAGAAGCGGCATACCGGACTCCGCCGAACGCAGGGTCACCGCCGCCGCCGAACCTTCGTCGCCCACGAACACAAGCAGAAGCGGTCCGTCGGATGCCGTGAGACTGTCACAAGCCGAGGCCGCCTCGAAAGGCGAACCCGGGCGGACGATGGTCACGTGGCCGCCCAGACCTTCCCGATTCATGGCGAAGGCAAATGCGCGCTCAAAGCTCAGGGCCGCCGGATCGTTCATCCAGGCGAACGCCAGCATGAGAGCGACTCCCGATCCCGATTCCGTTTCAACATGAACGGCAGCGGTTGACGGTTCGCTGATCGTCGTATCCCGCACCGCCGACTCTTCCACCTCTGTCGTACGCGACTTACTCGGAGGAGAAGGTGCTCGTCGAAACGGCGAACGCACGGCTTCGCAACCCGCGAGCCAAATCGCAAGCGCGAGTAACGTGATGAGGATATATTTACTCGACCGTAACACTTTTCGCCAGATTGCGCGGTTGATCCACGTCGCAGCCTCGTTCCACCGCGATGTAATACGCGAGGAGTTGCAGCGGAATTACGCTGAGAAGCGGAGTAAGCAGCGGATGAGTTTCGGGAACATAGATCACTTGATCGGCCCGAGCCGCCACGTCAGTGTCTCCTTCCGTGGCTATCGCCAGCACGCGCCCGCCGCGCGCCTTGACCTCCTCGATATTGGAGAGAACTTTTTCGTACGTCCCGTCCTTGATGGCGATGAACACTACCGGCATATCGTCGTCAATCAGAGCAATCGGTCCGTGCTTCATCTCCGCCGCCGGATATCCTTCCGCGTGAATGTAGGAGATCTCTTTCAGTTTGAGCGCGCCTTCCAGAGCCACCGGGAAATTCACGCCGCGCCCCAGATACAGGAAATTCCGGTGAGCCTTGAATTCGTGAGCGATGGTTTCGATTCTTTCCCGCGACGTCAGAATGCGATTCACCTTCTGGGGGATGTCCACCAGTTCCTGAACCAGCTCCCGGCCTATACTCGCGCCGATCCGGCGCGACCGGCCCAGGCACAAAGCCAGCATGAACAGAACGGCGATCTGCGAGGTGAACGCTTTCGTGGACGCCACGCCGATCTCGGGACCGGCATGGATGTAGACTCCCGCTTCGGTCTCGCGAGCGATGGTCGAACCGACTACGTTGCAGATTCCGAAAACTCGCGCACCATGCCGTTTGGCCTCGCGAATCGCTCCCAGCGTGTCCAGAGTTTCGCCCGATTGCGAGATCGCGAAGACGACCGTTCCCGGTTCGATGATCGGAGAACGATAGCGGAACTCCGACGCGTATTCGACTTCGCAGGGAATTCCCGCCAGTTCCTCGAAGATGTACTCCCCCACCAGTCCGGCGTGCCAACTCGTTCCGCAAGCCACCAGGATAATTCGCCGCGCGCTGTAGAACTCCTGCTGAAACGCGCGCAGGCCGCCGAATTTCGCCATCCCGTCGTCGAGCAGGAGGCGACCACGCATCGAATCGGCGAGCGTGCTCGGCTGCTCGCAGATTTCTTTCAGCATGAAATGCGGATAGCCGCCCTTTTCGATGGCTTTGATGTCGAACGTGATTTGCTCGACGTGGCGGTCCACCGGCATGTCGGCCAGAGTGCGATGCTCGATGGAATCGGCCGTGATGGTGGCGATTTCGCCGTCTTCCATGTAGGTCACGTCGCGCGTATAGTGCAGAAACGCCGCCGCATCCGAAGCCACGAAATTCTCTCCCGAACCGAGGCCGATGATCATCGGCGATCCCATACGGGCCGCCACAATCTTCCCCGGCTCCTCCGAACAAGCGATGGCCAGTCCGTAGGTACCTTGCACCAGCGCCAGTGCCTGCCGCACCGCTTGCGTTAAGTCCCCTTGATAGAACTCGCGAATGAGATGAGCCAGAACTTCGGTATCCGTATCCGTACGGAAACTGTGTCCGCTCTTGGCAAGCTCCGTTCGCAGTGCGGAGTAGTTCTCGATAATTCCGTTGTGAACAAGCGCGATCTTGCCTTGATCGTCCACGTGGGGATGCGCGTTGGTCCGGTTCGGCGCTCCATGCGTCGCCCAGCGAGTGTGTCCGATGCCCGCGATCCCCTCGATTCCCAGACTCAAGACCCGCCGTTCGAGCTGCGAGACCTTGCCCGCGTCCTTCTCGATCGTCAAGCCGCCATGGGTGAAAACAGCGATTCCCGCCGAATCGTATCCGCGGTACTCCATGCGCTTCAGCGCACCGAACAGCAACGGAACGACCTGGCGATTACCCGCGTATCCGATGATCCCGCACATGAATTAGTTCTCCACTCTCACTTCGGTCGCTCGCTCCGGCGAGGACGTCATTCCCATTCCACCGTGGCCGGCGGTTTCGAGGTGATATCGTAGGTTACGCGATTAATTCCTCGCACTTCATTGGCGATCCGGCTCGCCGCTCGGGCCAGAAGATCGAACGGCAAACGCGAGAAATCGGCCGTCATGAAGTCGTCGGTGTCCACCGCTCGCAACACGCACACGTTCTCGTAGGTGCGTTGATCTCCCATCACGCCCACCGCCTTCACCGGCAGCAGCACAACGAACGCCTGCCGGGTCTTGCGATACCACCCGAACCGATGCAGCTCCTGGGTGTAGATCGCGTCGGCCTCGCGCAGCAAGTCGCACCGCTCGCACGTCACTTCGCCGAGCACGCGCACGGCCAAACCGGGACCGGGAAACGGATGACGGTAGAGAATCGAGTCCGGTACGTTCAGCAGCCGACCCACCTCGCGGACCTCATCCTTGAACAGCTCGCGAAGCGGTTCGATCAACTTCAGATGCAGAGTCTCGGGAAGTCCGCCGACGTTGTGATGAGACTTGATGGTGGCCGACGGACCGCGCACCGACACGCTCTCAATCACATCGGGGTAGAGTGTTCCCTGCGCAAGGAATTCCACGCCCTCGATCCGGCTCGCTTCACGCTGAAAAACGTCAATGAACGTGCGGCCGATGATCTTGCGCTTCGCCTCGGGTTCCGCGACTCCAGCCAGATTGTGAAAGAATTCCTCGGACGCATCCACCACTCGCAGGCGAATGTGCTCGTGCTCGGTGAACACCTGCTCGATTTCCTGCCGTTCTCCTTTACGGCCCAGCCCCGTGTCCACGTGAATGCTGATGAGCTGCTCGCCCACCGCGCGACCCAGCAGCACCGCCGTGACCGTGGAATCGAGTCCGCCGGAAACCGCGCAAAGAACTTTCGCTTTCCCCAGCACGCGCCGCAATTCGGAGATCGTCTGATCAATGAACGATTCCATGCTCCAGCCGCCGCGACACCCGCATACGTCGAAAGCGAAATTTCGCAGGATGTCCGTTCCGCGCAACGTATGAGTAACCTCGGGATGAAACTGCACTCCATACACCGGACGTTCCCGATGGGCTATCGCCGAGACAATGCCGTCTTCGCTGGCCGCGATTTCACGAAGCGGCTGACACACACGTTCGATATGATCGCCGTGACTTATCCAGACGTCCAGCCGCCCGCCGAGTCCTTTCCACAACACTCCGTTTTCGCGCACCGAGATGCTGGCTCGGCCGAATTCCCCCTGCGCGCCGGGAACTACGCGCGAACCGAAATGCTCCCCCAATACCTGCATTCCATAGCAAATTCCCAACAGCGGCCGATCCGATTCGAGAATTCGAGCGTCGGGGCGCGGCGATCCGGACTCCGTTACGCTGGCCGGCCCGCCCGAGAGAATCACTCCGCGAGTTTCGCCAGTCAATACGCTCTCAGCGTCCGCCGAAAACGGCAGAATCTCGCAGTACACGCCGAGCTCGCGCAGACGGCGGGCGATAAGCTGCGTCGTCTGCGATCCGAAATCGAGAATCACAATGCGTTCCGGATGCCTCACGGCGTCGCCTTAACGCGAAGTTCCAGCGGCCACTTTGCCAGTTGCGAAAGAAATTCGTGATGCGTCAAATCAAGCTGAACGGGAGTTACCGTCACATAGCCCGCATGAAGCGTTGTGGCGTCCGTATCGGTTTCTTCGAGCGGCACGCACGCGCCATCCATCCAGTAGTATACGTCCCCGCGAGGAGCCGTCCGCTTGTCGAAGGTTTCCTGGAACCTCGCCCGTCCCTGCCGCACCACACGAATCCCCCGGATGTGCTCCATCGGCAGCGAGGGGACATTTACGTTCAGAAGCGTGTCGGGAGGCAGACGATGTTCCGCCACCCGCTCGACCATGAAACGCGCGACCTGCGCCGCATCCGCGTAATCGGTAGACGTATACGAAGCCAGTGAAACCGCCAGCGACGGCAAGCCGTTGATGGCACCCTCGGTGGCCGCCGATACCGTTCCCGAATAGATGACCGAGATCCCCGTGTTCTCTCCGCGATTGATTCCTGAAACCACGATATCGGGACGTTGCGGCATGAGTTCCGTGAGCGCCAGTTTGACGCAATCGCCCGGAGTCCCGCTGATCGCGAACGTGTGATCGGCTCCCTCCAATTTCCACGGAAAGAGCCGAATGGGTTCGTGCATGGTGATGGCGTGCCCGACCGCCGATTGCTCACGATCCGGCGCAACCACCCAGATTTCGCCGAAACCGCGCAAGGCTTGGATCAGCGCGGAAAGCCCGGGAGCCTGAATGCCGTCGTCATTCGATATGAGAACCCTCAAGCGTTCTCCTTCCGGTCTCCCATGAAAAATCCGAGCAGAGTCGCCAGAGTGGACTTGATTTCACTTCGCGACACGATGCGATCCAGAAAACCCTTTTCCAACAGGAACTCGCTGCGCTGGAAACCCGCAGGCAGATCTTGTCCGATGGTCTGTTTGATGACGCGCGGTCCGGCAAAGCCGATCAGCGCGCCGGGCTCGGCCAGGATCACGTCCCCCAGCATGGCGAAGCTGGCCGCGACGCCCCCCGTGGTCGGGTGGGTCAACACCGAGATGTACGGCACCCCCTCGTCCTTCAGCCGGGACAGCGCGGCACAGGACTTGGCCATCTGCATCAGCGACAGCAGGCCCTCCTGCATGCGCGCCCCGCCGGACGCGGATATCACGATCGCGGGCTGGCGGGCAGCGAGCGCCCGCTCGAACAGCAGCGTCACCTTCTCGCCCACGACCGAGCCCATGGACCCACCGAGGAACGCAAATTCGAAGGTCCCGATCTGCACGCAGCGCCCCTCGATGGTGGCCTCGCCAGCGCGGAAACCGTCCAGGATGCCGGTCTTCTCCCGCGCCCGGGCCAGGCGTTCGGGATAGGGCATGGTATCGACGAACTCCATCGGATCCTGCGCCGCGAGCCCCGTGTCGAACTCGACGAACGAGTCCGTATCCACCAGCGCCAGCAAGCGATCGATACCGCGCATCCGGCCGTGGTGGCCGCAGGCATAGCAGACCTCGAGGTCGAGCTGCGGCACGTACACCAGCTCGCCACAGCCCTTGCACTCGCGCCAGACCGTGAGATCGATCTCCTCGCCCTCGCCCGGCGGGCCCGGGACGCCCGGTGGGTGGATGCTGTCAGGGGTCGTGTTCATGCCTCGTCCGTCATGCCGTGGCTGGTTGCCGCGGCCTCGTGGAAGGTGAGTCGTCCGCGATCGGCGTCCAGCGTGGCCTTCACGCCGATCGGCACCGTCTGGTTGCGCGCGCCGTGGCCGAAGGGCAGCCCCCAGAGCACGGGCAGCGGCAGTCCGGCCAGGGCCTCGTGCACCACGCCGCGCAGGTCGTACCGCGCGGTGTCAGGAGGCGCGCAGTCCAGCATCTCGCCGAAGCCGACCGCTGCGCAGCGCTCGAACAGACCCGCCAGCCGCAGCTGCGCGAGCATGCGGTCGATGCGGTAGGGCGGCTCGCAGACATCCTCCAGCAGTACGATCCGTCCGTCGGTGCGCAGCTGGTATGGCGTGCCGACCGTGGCCGCGATCAGCGCCAGGTTTCCGCCACAGGTGCGACCTCGCGCCACGCCGGGCGCCAGGCACCAGTCTGCGACCTCGGCGTCGGCCTCCAGCGGCGGCAGGGGTTCCTCGCTGGTCAGCGCGGCGAGCAGCCGATCGACCGACGGATCGTCCTCTTGACGACCCAGGCCCA